>DASURM010000130.1:0-4350 GCA_036280035.1 Burkholderiaceae bacterium
CTCGGCGCCCTGTCGCGCGTGATCGCCGAGCAGACCGCGCGCAGCCTGCAGACGGTCGACCGCGTCACGCTGCACATCGCCAACGAGTACCGCTCGGGCAAGCTCGCCGCGCTGAGCGACGAGGCCGCGCTGCACGTCTACCTGCGCGACCAGGCGGTCGGCCTGGTGCAGGTGACCGGCCTGTCGATCATCGATGCCGACGGGCGCCTGCGCGCCACCTCGAGCCGCTACCCGTTGCCGGCCGAGGCGCCCAGCGTGGCCGACATCCCGGCGTTCCAGCAGTTGAGGGCGCGGCGCGACGACGGCATGGTGATCGCCCAGGCGATGCGCGGCGTGAGCCGGCCCGACACCTGGATGTTCCCGCTGGGCAGGCGCCTCGAGGGAGCCGACCGGCGCTTCGCCGGCGCGATCGCCGCCGGCGGGCGCGTCGACTACTACCAGAACTTCTACCGCGACCTGCGGCTCGAGCGCGACACCAAGATCATGCTGGTGCACCGCGACGGTACGTTGATCGCGCGCTACCCGCCGACAGATCCGTCGCCGACGCGTGGTCGCTTCGAGTTGCTCGACCGCATCCTGGCTGCGAAAGGCGAGGCTGGTCCGGCGGCACGCGCCGAGGCCCCGCTGCGTTACCGCAGCCCGATCGACGGCGTCGAGCGCTTCGGCGCGGCCGAGAAGGTGGCCGACTACCCGCTGGCGGTGGTGGTCGGCCGCGACGCCTCGCTCGCGCTCGCGCCGTGGCGAGCCGAGGCGGTGGGCGTCGCGCTGCGCACGCTGGCTCTGGGCGTGCTGGTCATCGTGCTGCTGGTGCTGGCGCGGCGGCAGTTCAGCCGCCTCGAGCGTGCCCGCGCCTCGCTCGAGTTGTCGCGCGAGCGCTTCGCGCTGGCCGCGGCCGGCAGCGACGAGGGCATCTGGGACTGGGACGTCGCGGGCGACCGCATCTACGCCTCGGCGCGCGCGCGCGAAGTCTTCGGCCTCGCGCCGGGCCCCGACACGCAGCCGCGCAACGAGTGGATGGCGTCGGTCGAGATGCACCCCGACGACGTGGCGGGCCGGCGCGAGGCGCTGGCCGCGCACCTCGAAGGCCGCACGCCGGTCTACGAGGGCGAGTATCGAGTTCGTGGTCCCGACGGCCAGCACCGCTGGGTGCGTGTGCGCGGGCTGTGCGTGCGCGACGCGCAGGGACACCCGGTGCGCATGGCCGGCTCGGTCACCGACATCGACGCCCGCCGCCGTGCCGAGGACGCGCTGCGCGTGTCGGAGGAGCGGCTCGCTCTGGCGATGGTCGGCTCCAACGGCGGCCACTGGGTGTGGGAGCCGCCCGCCGATGCGCTGTTCGTCTCCGGTGCGCTCAACCAGGTGTTCGGGCTCCCGGTCGACTTGAAGCCGGCGACGCAGAGCGAGTTCTTCGCCCATGTGCGCCTTCACCCCGATGACGAGGTGCGGGTCGAGCAGATGCGGCGCGACGTCGGCGACCCGGCCGTCGCGCGGCTCGACTACGAGTACCGCATCCTGCTGCCGGGCAGCGGCGAGGTGCGCTGGATCCTGACGCGCGCGCAGTGTTTTCGCGACGAAGCCGGGCGCGCGCAGCGCGTGGCCGGCGTCAGCGTCGACGTCACCGAGCGCAAGCGCACCGAGGAGGCGCTGCGGCTGAGCGAGGAGCGCTTCGCGCTCGCCGTGGCCGGGTCGAACGACGGCATCCTCGACTGGGATCTCGTCAACGACCGGATGTACACCTCCGAGCGCATGCTGCAGATGCTCGGGCTGCCGACCGACGTGACGGTGCGCACGCGCGCCGAGTGGCTGAAGCTGCTGCGCGTCCATCCCGACGACCGCGAGCGCCATGCGAGCGAGCTGCGGGAGTTCATCGCCGGCCGCGAGGTGGTGCGTGCCGGCGAGTACCGGCTGTGCCGCCCCGACGGCAGCTTCTTCTGGGTGCGCCTGCGCAACCTCTGCGTGCGCGACGCCGAGGGCCGCGCGTTGCGGCTGGCCGGATCGGTGAGCGACATCGACGCCTACAAGCGGGTCGAGGCCGCGCTGCGCGAGTCGGAGGAGCGCTACGCGCTGGCGATGACCGGTTCCAACGAGGGCCACTGGGTGTGGGATCTGCGCGCCGGCCAGGTGTTCGTGTCGGCCAAGATGGCCGAGCTGGTGGCGATCGACGGCGGCGCGCAGGTGCTGCCCGATGCGCAGTACTTCGGCAACCTGCCGATCCACCCCGACGATGCCGAGAGGGTGCGCCGCAACCGCGAGCGTCATGTCGCCGGCGAGACGCCGCGGCTCGACCACGAGTTTCGCATCGTGCGGCCCGACACCGGCGAGGTGCGCTGGCTGCACACGCGTGCGCAGTGCTTCCGCGACGAGCACGGCCGCGCGTTGCGCCTGGCCGGCGCGACGGTCGACGCCACGCAGCGCAAGGCCGCCGAGGAAGCGCTTCGCGCCGGCGAAGAGCGCTTCGCGCTCGCGGTGGCCGGCTCCGACGACGGCTTGTGGGACTTCGACTACGTGCACAACCGCGTGTTCGGCTCGCGCCGCTGCCGGGAGATCCTCGGCCTCGCGCTCGAGCCCGAGGTGCAGACCTTCGACGAGTGGTTCGCCAGCGTGCAGCTGCACCCCGACGACGCAGCGCAGCGCCTGGAGTCGATGCAGGCGCACCTGGACGGCAAGACACCCGCCTACGAGGGCGAGTGGCGGGTGCGCCAACCCGACGGCAGCTACCGCTGGGTGCGCGTGCGCGGGGTGTGCGTGCGCGATGCGCAAGGCCGGCCGCAGCGCATGGCCGGGTCGGTCAGCGACATCGATGCGCGCAAGCGCGCCGAGGAATCGCAGCGCCAGTCGGAGGAGCGCTACGCGCTGGCGGTGGCCGGCTCCGACGATGGCGTGTGGGACTGGGACTTCACCGCCGGCATGGCGTTCGAGTCGGTGCGCGCGCGCGAACTGCAGGCGCTGCCGCTGGGGCCCGCGCTGCAGCCACTGGCCGAACTGAACGCATCGCTGCACGTGCACCCGGAGGATGCGCCGCGCCGCGCCGAGGGCATCCGGGCGCACCTGGCCGGCGAGACGCCGGCCTACGAATGCGAATACCGCGTGCGGCACGACGACGGCCAGGATCGCTGGATCCGCGTGCGCGCGCTGTGCATCCGCGATGCCGAGGGGCGGCCGGTGCGCATGGCCGGCTCGGTGAGCGACATCGACGCGCGCAAGCGCGCGGAACAGGCGCTGCGCGAGAGCCAGGAGCGCTACGCGCTCGCGGTGGCGGGGTCGAACGACGGCATCCTCGACTGGAACATCGCGGGCGACCGCATGTTCGCCTCGGCCAGCGCCTGGCGGCTGATCGGCCTGCCGCCCGAGGAGCGCGTGCTGACGCGCGCGCAGTGGGCCGCGGTGGTGATGCCGCGTTTCCACCCCGACGACGTGGCGCGCGTGATCGCCGAGTTGCAGGACCACCTGGACGACCCGCCCGAGTCGCACGAAGGCGAATACCGCATGCTCGGCGCCGACGGCGAATACCGCTGGATGCGCTTTCGCGGCCGCATGCAGCGCGACGAAGCGGGCCGGCCGATCCGCTGGGCCGGTTCGATCAGCGATGTCGACGCGCTGAAGAAGACCGAGCACGCGCTGCGCCGCTCGGAGGAGCGCTACCAGCTGGCGGTCGACGGCTCCAACGAAGGGCTGTGGGACTGGGATCTGGACAGCGACCTGCTGTTCCTGTCGCCGCGCGCGCAGCAGGCGCTGTGGCTGGTGCCCGGCGAGCCGCAGCGCCCGCGCGCCGAGTGGATCGCGATGACGAAGTACCACCCCGACGACGTCGCCATCGTGCGTGCCGCGCTGGTCGAACACCTGCGCGGCCAGTCGCGGCACTTCAAGGTCGAGTACCGGCTGCAGCATCACTCGGGCGAATGGCGCTGGTACCGCCAGCGCGGCGTCGCGGTGCGCGACGAGACCGGCCGCGCGCGGCGCATGGCCGGCTCGATGGAGGACATCACCGAGCGCAAGAACTCCGAGGCCGAGCGCGAGCGCCTCGAAGCGCAGCTGCGCCAGGCGCAGAAGCTGGAGGCGATCGGCACGCTGGCCGGCGGCATCGCGCACGACTTCAACAACATCCTGGCCGCCATCCTCGGGTACGGCGAGATGGCGCAGAAAGACGCGCCGGAGGGGTCGGCGCAGCGCCGCCACATCGATGCCGCGATCAGTGCGGGCATGCGCGCCAAGTCGCTGGTCGAGCGCATCCTCGCCTTCAGCCGCACCGGCATGGGCGAGCGCGTGGCGGTGCACGTCGAGTCGGTCGTCGCCGAGGCGCTAGACGGCATCGCCGGAACCCTTGCGCCCGGGATCACGCTGGAGCGGCGG
>DASURM010000131.1:0-4976 GCA_036280035.1 Burkholderiaceae bacterium
CAGGCGGAAGATGCGCTCGCCCACCGTGTCGATAGTGTCGCTGCCTTCGATGATGCCGCCGCAGTCGATGTCGATGTCTTCCTGCTGCTTGAGCCACAGCGCGGTGTTGGTCGACAGCTTCAGGCTCGGGCTCGGCGTGCAGCCGTAGGCCGAGCCGCGGCCGGTGGTGAAGCAGATCAGGTTGGCGCCGCCGGCCACCTGGCCGGTGGCCGACACCGGGTCGTAGCCCGGCGTGTCCATGTAGGTCAGGCCCTTGGCCTGCACGGCCTCGGCGAACTCGACCACGTCGACCAAGCTGGTGGTGCCGCTCTTGGCGATCGCGCCGAGCGACTTCTCGAGGATCATCGTCAGGCCGCCGGCCTTGTTGCCGGCCGACGGGTTGTTGTCCATCGACATCCGGTTGCGCGCGGTGTAGGCCTCCCACCAGCGGATGCGAGCCAGCAGCTTCTCGGCCACCGCAGGGTTCACCGCGCGCCGCGTCAGCAAGTGCTCGCCGCCGTAGATCTCGGGCGTCTCCGACAGGATCGCGCTGCCGCCGTGGCGCACCAGGCGGTCGACCGCCGCACCGAGCGCCGGGTTGGCGCTGATGCCCGAGTAACCGTCGGAGCCGCCGCACTGCAACCCCACCGTCAGGTGGCTCGCGCCTACCGGCACCCGCTGCACGCGATTGGCCTCCTGCAGCAGGCCTTTGACGATGTCGACGCCGCGCTGCACCGTCTTGGCGGTGCCGCCGGAGTCCTGGATGCTGAACGCCTGCAGGCGCGCGCCCTCGGCCAGGCCTTCTTGTGCCATCAGGCCCTGGATCTGGTTGGTCTCGCAGCCCAGCCCGACCACCAGCACCGCAGCGAAGTTGGCGTGCCGGGCGTAGCCGCCGAGCGTGCGGCGCAGCACCAGCAGCTCCTCGCCGTCGCTGGCGGTGGCGCAGCCGGCGCCGTGGGTCAGCGCGACCACGCCGTCGACGTTGGGATACGCGGCCAGCATCTCGGGGTGGATGTCGCGGCGGAAGCGGTCGGCGATCGCGCGCGCGGCGGTGGCCGAGCAGTTGACGCTGGTCAGCACGCCGATGTAGTTGCGCGTCGCCACGCGGCCGTCGTCGCGCACGATGCCCATGAAGGTGGCCGGCTGGTCGACGTGCACGGCGGCCCGTGCGTCGGCGCCGAACTCGTGCACGCGTTCGAAGGTCGAGAACGCCAGGTTGTGCGTGTGCACGTGCTGGCCCGACGCTATCGACTGCGTCGCGAAGCCGATGATCTGGTTGTAGCGCCGCACCGGCGCGCCCTCGGCAATGGCGCGCAGCGCGATCTTGTGGCCCGGCGGCACCAGCCCCGACACCGTGATGCCGAGGCTGTCGATGCGCGTGCCGCCGAGCAACTGGCGGCGCGCGATCACCACGTCGTCGGCCGGATGGATGCGGATGACCGGCGCGCTGTCCGTTGTCGCCGCCACCGAGTTCATCTCGCCTCCGTTTGCACTGCGCTGGCCCACCGGGCGGCCGCTCGGCCGAGCCGAGCGCCCGCACCCGGCGGCTTGCGTGCTACTTCATCGCCTTGCGCGCCGAAGCGCGCTTGGCCTTCGTGGCTGCCAGCTGGTATGCCCGCTCGGCCGCGCGGCGCAGTTCGATCGCCTTGGCCAGCGCCGTCTTGTAGCGCGCCAGCGTATAGGTGTTCTCGGTGGCGATGTAGACGCTGCGCGTGGTCGGCTTGAGGCCGAAGCGCGGCAGCGTGACGCCGAAGCTGGCGTCGCGCGTGTTGCGCCCGGGCCGCGTTCGCACGATCGGCCCCGAGATCCCCACCGGCAGGCTCGAGCCCTTGTTCGATGCAATGCCGCGCCGCAGGCCCGACGGCGCCGGCAGCTTGGCGATGCGCTTCAGCAACTCGGCGGTGGCCAGCTTCAAGGCCGCGCGCGCCTTGCTGCCGTCGTTGCTGTGGTCGGAGAACATCTTCGATTTCCCGTACCGCAGCTGCCAGCCGTGGGTGTGCTTCGAGTCGATGCGTTGAATGTGTTCTGGGACTCGAAAGGTTGCTCCCGTGAAGATCCGGACGACTCGTGTCTTCACGCTCGGGGACTCCTTTGCCGGTTCAGTTGTCGATCAGCTCCGGGTTCCAGGCGTGCACGGCCTGCTGCTGCACCCCCAGGCCCTCGATGCCGACGCGCATGGTGTCGCCCGGCTTCAAGAACTGAGGTTGCGGCTTCAAGCCCATGCCCACTCCGGGCGGTGTGCCCGTCGCGATCAAGTCCCCCGGCTCCAGCGTCATGAAACGGCTGAGGTAGCTCACCAGTTGCCTGACGCCGAACACCATGGTACGCGTATTTCCGTCCTGCATCCGCCGGCCGTTGACCTCCAGCCACATCGGCAGGGTCTGCGGGTCGGCGATCTCGTCGCTGGTCACCAGCCACGGACCCACCGGGCCGAAGGTGTCGCAGCCCTTGCCCTTGTCCCATTGACCGCCGCGCTCGAGCTGGTACTCGCGCTCCGACACGTCGTTGACGATGCAATACCCTGCCACGTGGTTCAGTGCATCGTCCTCCGACACGTAGCGCGCTCGCGCGCCGATCACGACGCCGAGTTCGACCTCCCAGTCGCCCTTGACCGACCCTTGCGGCAGCACGACGGCATCGTTGGCGCCGACGCGCGCGCTGATCGGCTTCATGAACAGGATCGGCTCCTGGGGCACCGGCAAGCCCGACTCGGCGGCGTGGTCGGCATAGTTCAGGCCGATGCACAGGAACTTGCCGCACCAGAGCCACGGCGGCGCGATGCGCCCGGGCTGCGCCACCAGCGGCAGCGTGGCGGGGTCGACGCCGCGCAGGCTGTCCAGGCCCGAGGGCGACAGCTCGTCGGGGCCGATGTCGGTCACCACGCCCGACAGCGCGCGCACCCTGCCGTGCGAGTCGATCAGACCGGGCCGTTCGCTGCCCTTGGCGCCATAGCGCATCAGCTTCATCGTTCGCTCCTTCTCGCAGTCAGTTCGACATGCCGCCGTCGGCGATCATCACAGCGCCGGTGGTGAAGGCGGCCTCGTCGCTGGCCAGGTGCACTGCCAGCATGGCGATCTCGTCGGCGGTGCCCAGCCGCCCCATCGGCTGGCGCGCGACGAAAGCGGCGCGCACGTCGGCCTCGCTCCTGCCGCTGGCGCGCGCCTGCGCCGTGATGCGCGCCGCCAGCGACGGCGACTCGACCGTGCCGGGGCAGATCGCATTGCAGCGGATGCCGCGCGTCACGAAATCGGCCGCCACCGCCTTGGTCAGCCCGATCACCGCGGCCTTGCTGGCGCCGTAGACGAAGCGGTTGGGCACGCCCTTGACGCTGCCGGCCACCGAGGCGATGTTGACGATCGCGCCGCCGCCCGCGGCCAGCATGCCAGGCAGGAACGCCTTGATCGTGCGCATCATTGCGCGCGCGTTGAGGTCGAACGCCAGCTCCCAGTCGGCGTCGCTGGCTTCGAGCACGTTGCCGGCGTGCACGACGCCCGCGGCGTTGAACAGCACCTGAACGGTGCCCGCCTCGCGCGAGGCCCCCTCGATGGCCGCGCCGTCGAGCACGTCGAGCCGCCGCGTCGCGCAGCCGCACTCGCGCGCCAGCGAAGCCAGCCCCGCCTCGTCGATGTCGGTGGCGATCACGCGTGCGCCTTCGCGAGCGAAGGCCAGCGCGGTGGCGCGGCCGATGCCCTGCGCCGCCGCGGTGAGGAACGCCGTCTTGCCGGCCAGTCGCCCTGCCATCTGCGGTAACCCTCGCGTGAAGGGGCCGATCTTAGCGATCGGCCCGCGGCCGCGGGTGGGCTCGGCGCCTGGCCGCCGGGGGCCCGGCCTATTGCTCCGCGAACGCACGCTCGACCACGAAGTCGCCCGGCGTCGTGGTGTTGCCCTCGGCGAAGCCGCGCCGCTCGAGCAGGCGCTTGAGGTCGCGCAGCATCGCCGGGCTGCCGCAGATCATCACGCGATCGTTCGCCGGGTCGATCGTCGGCAGCCCGAGATCCTCGAACAGCTTGCCCGATTCGATCAACGACGTGATGCGCCCCATGTTGCGGTAGCTCTGACGCGTGACGGTGGGGTAGTAACGCAGCTTGCTGGTGACCAGTTCGCCCAGCACCTCGTGGTTCGGCAGATGCTCGACCAGCAGGTCGTGATACGCGAGTTCGTCGACCTGCCGCACGCCGTGCACCAGCACCACCTGCTCGAACTTCTCGTACGTCTCGGGGTCGCGCACGATGCTCATGAACGGCGCCAGGCCGGTGCCGGTGCCCAGCAGGTAGAGCCGCCGGCCGGGCAGCAGGTAGTCGGTCACCAGCGTGCCGGTGGGCTTGCGGCCGACGATCACCTTGTCGCCCGGGCGCACGTGCTGCAGCCGCGAGGTCAGCGGCCCGTGCGGCACCTTGATGCTCAGGAACTCCAGGTGGTCTTCGTAGTTCGCGCTGACGATCGAATACGCCCGCAGCAGCGGCTTGTCGTCGACCCTAAGGCCGAGCATCGTGAAGTGGCCGTTGCAGAAGCGCAGCGCGGCATCGCGCGTGGTGGTGAACGTGAACAGCCGGTCGGTCCAGTGGTGGACGGATTGCACCGTCTCTTCGTTGAATGCAGCCATGCTCCCTCTTGATCTCCCTGGCGGAACTCAGCCTCTCCCGACGAAGGGCATCTTGGTGGCCATCACGTTGACGAACAGCATGTTGCTGTCCGGCGGAAGGTTGGCCATCGTGAGCAGCGCGTCGGAGACGGATTTCAGCGGCATTCGCGGCTCGGGCCGCATGCTGCCGTCGGCCTGCGGCACGCCTGAGGCCATGCGCTCGGTCATCTCGCTGGCGGCGTTGCCGATGTCGATCTGCCCCACCGCGATGTCGTACGCGCGGCCGTCGAGCGCGGCGGTGCGCGTCAGCCCGCTCACCGCGTGCTTGGTGGCGGTGTAGGCGATCGACATCGGCCGCGGCGCATAGGCCGAGATCGAGCCGTTGTTGATGATGCGGCCGCCCTTCGGGCTTTGC
>DASURM010000132.1:0-10153 GCA_036280035.1 Burkholderiaceae bacterium
TAGCGAGATCATGAACATGCAGGTCTAGCTGCGCGGAGGAATCGCTGCGCGATTCTTCCGCGAGTCTGATCGGTGCGAGAAGGACCGGCGGAGCCGGCTCCTTCTCGCAAGAGGGACTCCGCTGCGCGTTGCTGCGCGGAGTCCAACTACGGCGGGCGGCCCGTCGCCCGCTGGCTAGCTGCAGCGCGGGAAGTCGCGCGAGTCGCCCTGTGGCGCGCAGACGATCGCGCGGCCCAGCGGTGTGACTTGCACGCGCAATTGCTGGCCTTGGGGCAGCTCGAACTCGGCGGCGAAGCCGGCCGGGGCGAGGGTGTCGCTGCCGTCGAAGCGGGTGTCGACGCCGTGTGTCATCACGACGCCCGGGTAGTCGTCGACGCGCGCGACGTGCAGCGTGCCTTGCGGCGGATGGTGGCAGTCGGCGTCGGCTGCCGGGCCGACCGCCCAGCACCAGCCGGCGCCCGGGCGTACCGACACGTGCACGGCGCCGGCACCGGGGCGCACGCTCTCGAGCCGGGCGTTGCCGAGGTCGAGCGCGAGGTCCTGGGCCGCCGAGCGCAGGCGTGCGCGCGCCATCGCCTCGCCGAACGACGGCAGCGCGATGCTCATCAGCGCGGCCACGACGGCCAGCGCGATCACGCACTCGATCAGCGTGATGCCTCGCGCTGCGAGAACGCGTGGCCGCATCAGGGGTTCCAGCAGCGGACCGACGGCTCGTAGGCGATCACGCCGTGCGTGACGCGCAGCGTGAGCTGCGAACAGCCGGGATCCCTGGCCTGCTCGCGGTCGGGCAACGCGGTGGCGCGGGCCTCGAAGTTGTCGGGGCCGTCGGAAAACATCGCGATGCGATACAGCCCGCGCTCGCTGAGCACGGGCACATCCTGCCCGAGCTGATCGAAGCGCAGCGCGTACTGGCCGTGCTTGGCGAGGTAGCGCTCCTGGGCCTGCTGCACGCGCTGCAGCGCGGCCACTGCATCGCCGCGGCCGGTGCGCTCGAGGTAGCTCTGGTACGACGGCAACGCCAGCGCCATCGTCACGCTGCCCATCACGCAGGCCGCGCAGACGTCGATCAGGGTCGATCCGCGCTGTCTGGTCGATGGGATGCGTGCCATGTTGCGGGTTGCGATCGGTGCCTCGCTGCGAAGTGTTTCAGTCGAGGGAAAGCAGGCGCCTGCGCTTCTGTGTTTGGTCAATGTAGCGTTGTAGTGCGCGCTGGGCCGGCGGCTGCACGTGCATGAATTCACAGCCCAACCTGCACCCCCGTGACGGGCTTTGGATGGCCGTGACATGGTGCAACTGAAGATCGGTGTCGAAGCGCGTATCGGGGTCGAGCTCGATGCGTACGCCTCGAATCTCCGACCCCGCGGACAAGGGCGACACGTCGGCAGGCAGCATCAGCGCACAGCCGCCGATCGACACGTCGAGCACGCGCAGTGCCAGTTGCATGTCGGGTATCGACGGATGGCGCAGCAGTGCCGTCGGCGTGCCGCGGCCGAGCGTGCGCACGCGGAAGCTGCGGCGCCGCTGAAAGCGGTACATCTCGCGCGGCAGGTCGGCCTGCAGCGAGCAGGAGTCGCTGCCGTGAACCAGCATCAGATGGTCGACGTCGAACTGCAGCTTCACCGCGTCGAGGTAGGCGACGCAGGTCGCTTCCTCCAGCTCGATCAGGCGCTGCAGCTGAGGGCTGCGCGCGTCGGCGCTGAAGTTGATGCGCTGCTGGTTGGTGTCGAGGGTCCAGATCACTGTCGTCAGACCAACCGCATCGGGGCCCGAGAGCATCACCGGTGTCGCGTCGGTCACCAGCTGCCTGAGCATGGCGGCGATCTCGCGCGGCTGGCTGAGCCGGAACTCGGCGTAGGGGTCGATGCCGCCGCTGGGGGCCAGCGCGGCCGGTTGGGTGTCGAGGAACATTGCTGCGTCTTCCTCGGGTGCGTCAGTGCAACGTGCGCGGCCGGCCCGACAACATGCCGTCGATCTGCTCGAGCCACGGTTCGGCCAGGTGGCGGATCTCGGCGTCGCGCAGCAGGATGCGTTGCATGATTCGTGTGCGGGCCTGCGCGTCGGCGGGCTGCAGCGTCTCGCCACGCGCCGCCTGCTTGAGTTGGCTGATCAAGAGGCCGCACGCGCCCTCGAGCTTGACCACCGTGTCCCAGTCGCCGGCGCGCGCCGCGTTGAGCATGTCGGCGCTGGCGCGCTCGATCGCCTCGTAGTAGTTGAGCAAGGGGGTGTTCATGCGTGGCCTTCGTCGGTTGCGTTGGTCACTGGGGCGTGGACGAGCCGACCGCGTTCGGACCCGCTTCGCGCGGGGCGATGGCGCGCCAGGCCTCGTGGATCGGCTGCACCAGCGACACGCACTCCGCGACGAGCGCGTCGTCGCTGTGCAGATTGGCCTGCGTCAGACGCACGCTGACGTAGCCGTACAGGTCCTGCAGCGTTCGCGCGAGATCGCCGCCGTCCTGCATGTTGAGGCCGCCGCGCAGACCCTCTTCGACGATGCGAACGGCGCGCCCGATCGCGCGCCCCTTCTCCTGGATGTCGTGCGCGCGGATCGCGCCGCGGGCGCGGGCACACGAGGCGAGGAACTCCTCGAACAGCAGATCGATCAGCCGGTGCGGGCTGGCGCCCGACACGCCGGTGTCGACCTGCACATCCTGGTAGAGACCGGCGATCGAGCGCGTGGCGGAATGGGGGCTGGCGAACATCGGCGATCCGTTTCGGGTTCGTGCGGGATGCCTTCGTTATCGGCGGTCTCGCAGATGGACTTGAGCGCCTCGGTGCGGTGTGACGTGGGGTGATGGCATGCATTCGCCGAGAATCACGACCCTTGGCGCCCGGTGGTACCGGGTTCAGCGTGCGTGATGCGGCGACGCTCGGGACGCGCGCAGCGCGAGCGACAACCTGTCGAGCGGCTCAGCTCTTGCTGTTGTTGGTCAGCAAGGTCATCTGCTGCGTCACGTAGGTCGACAGGCTCTGCAGCTGTCCCATCTGCGCGTCGAGCGCCGTGTATTGCTTGCGCAGGCGGGCTTCGGTCTGCGTGACCCGGGTCTCCAGCTCGGCCTGGCGCTTCTCGTTGCGGTCGATGCTCTCGCGGATGCCGTCGCTGCGCGTGGCCAGCGACCCGTCGACGCCGAGCGCCTGGTCGGCGAATTGGCGAAACGTCGTTCCGAAGCCGTTGTTGGCCGGCGTCACTAGGTCGTTCGCGGCGAACAGCTTCTTCAGCTCGGCGGGATTGGCCAGCGCGTTGTCGAGCTTCTTGCTGTCGAGCGTGATCGAACCATCGCGCTGCACGTCGAAGCCGATGTCGGCCAGCCGGGCGAAGACGGTCGACGCACCGCTCGTGCCGCGAAGCGTGTTGCGCAGGCTCCCCTGCAGCGACACCGCGGCGCTATCGCCTTGCAGCGTGCCGGCGGTCTTGCTGGCAGCGTTGTACTTGGTTTGCGTGGCCAGCTCGCTGTTGAGGTCGTTGTACGCCTTGACGAAGGCCTCGATCTTCTTGCGGATCGAGTCCTTGTCGGAGGCGGTGGTGACCTGCACGGCGCTGGTGGTCACGCGCTGCAACTGCAGCGTCATGCCGTCGACCACGTTGGTGAGCGTGTTGGTGGCCGAGGTGACCGGCGCACCGTTGATCAGCGCCGAGGCGTTGGCCGCGGCCAACGCCTGCCCCATCGTGACCACACCGACCGACGGGTCGTAGGCCAGCGCCGACAGGCCGGTGGTGTCGACGTTGCCGCCGTCGGCGTCGGTGACGGTGACCTTGAAGCCGTTGACGGCACCGGTGGTGCTCGAGCTGAACACCAGGCGCGCGCCGGAGGCATCGGTGAGCACGGTGGCGGTGATGCCGGAGTTGGCCGCGTTGACCATGTCGCGCACCTCGGCCAGCGATTTCGCCGGAGGGCCGACACTGATGTCGAGGGCCGTGGCTGCCGGATTCGCGGTGAAGCTGGCGCCCGACCAGGTGCCCAGCTCGATGTGCAGCGTGCCTTCGCCGACCAGCGCGCTGGCCGATGCGTAGGTCTGGGAGATGTTGGTCTGCGCCTGCGCGAGCTGGCTCACCTGCACGCTGTAGCTGCCCGGGCGGTTGGTGGCGTCGGTGGTCACGCCGACGGACGCGGTGTCGCTCGACGTGCCGAGGGTCTGGTTCCAGGTGCTCGGGCTGGTGAGCGCCGAAGCGGCATCGCGCAGCGCCGACAGGTCGGACTGCACCTTGCCGAACGCCGACAGCTTGGTCTGCAGCGCCGTGGCCTGCGTCTGCAGCTTCACGATCGGCTGGCGCTCGATCGCGACCAGCTGGGTCACGATGCTGTTGACGTCCAGTCCGCTGCCGACGCCTGGCGATGAGATGGTGGCCATGGCAATACCTGCTTTCGCCTACGGTGTATCGGCGGGGTTGGCGCGGACTTGAGTGAAGAAAATCACGCCCCGGCGTGCGAAGCGGAGGGGCGCGAGGCGCCGCCAGCGACGGCGCCGCTGGTGGTCATGACCCTCAGCTGCGCAGCAGGTTCAGCACCTGGCTCGGGATCTGGTTCGCCTGCGCCACCATCGCGGTGCCGGCCTGCTGCAGGATCTGCGCGCGCGCGAGGTTGGCGGTCTCGGCGGCGAAGTCGGCATCCATGATGCGGCCGCGCGCGGCGCTCTGGTTCTCGCCGGTGATCTGCAGGTTGCTGATCGCGAACGCGAAGCGGCTCATGGCGGCGCCGTAGGTGGCGCGGTTGGTGGAGATGGCGTCGAGCGCGGCGTCGATATCGACCATGGCGGTCGACGCATTCGCCGCGGTGGTGATGTTGCCGTTGATGGTGGTCACCGTGGCGGTGGTGACGGTCAGCGTGTCACCGTTGTTTGGGCCGATCTGGAAGGTCTTGCTGCCGGCGCCTGCACCGACAATCGCGGTGCCGTTGAATTTGGTCTGGTCGGCGATGCGCTGGATTTCGAGGCGCAGCTGCTGAAACTCGGTGTCGAGGTTGGCGCGGTCGCCGTCACCGTTGGAGCCGTTCAGCGCCTGCACGGCCAGTTCGCGCATGCGCTGAAAGACGTCGGTCATCGTGGCCAGCGCGCCTTCGGCGGTCTGCGCCAGCGAAATGCCGTCGTTGGCGTTGCGGATCGCGACGTTGATGCCGCGGATCTGCGCGTTCATGCGGTCGGCGATCGCCAGGCCGGCGGCGTCGTCCTTCGACGAGTTGACGCGCAGGCCCGAGGACAAGCGCTGCAGCGACACGGCCAGCGACTCTTTCGAGGTCGACAGGTTGCGCTGCGCGTTCAGCGACGAGATGTTGGTGTTGATGGTCTGCGACATACGGACTCCTGGGCGTTCGGCTCACCGCTTGCATCGATTCGCCGGGTTCAGGCCAACTGGGAAGCCTGCATGGAGGAGTTTTCGGCAGGTCGCGAAGTGCGGATCGAACGATGTGACGGCCTTTCTCAGCCCAGTTCGATGTTGCCAAGGCGTGGAAAGGAAAAGGCCGCCCCGAGAGGCGGCCTTCCGAGGACCCCGTCGCGCAGCGCGCAACGAGTGCCCTGCGTCACCGCAACAGCGCCAGCACTTGATTGGGCAGCTGGTTGGCTTGCGCCACCATCGCGCTGCCCGCCTGCTGCAGGATCTGCGCCCGCGACAGGTTGGCCGTCTCGGCCGCGAAATCGGCGTCCATGATGCGGCCGCGGGCGGCGCTCTGGTTCTCGGCGGTGATCTGCAGGTTGCTGATCGCGAAGCCGAAGCGGTTCATGGCGGCACCGTAGTTGGCGCGGTTCGTGTTGATGGTGTTGATCGCTGTGTCGAGCGCGTCGACCGCGGTCGACGCGGTGCCAGCAGTCGAGATGTTGCCTGCCACCGTCGTGACGGCCACGGTCGTCACGCTCAACGTGTCGCCGTTGTTCGGGCCGACCTGGAAGCTGACCGTGGTAGCACCGGCGCCGATGATGGCGGTGCCATTGAACTTGGTCTGGTCCTTGATGCGCGTGACTTCTGCCGACAGCTGCTGGTACTCCGCGTCGAGATTGCCGCGGTCGGCGTCGCTGTTGGAACCGTTCTGCGCCTGCACCGCCAGCTCGCGCATGCGCTGATAGATGTCGGAGATCGTGGCCAGTGCGCCTTCAGCGGTCTGGGCCAGCGAGATGCCGTCGTTGGCGTTGCGGATCGCGACGTTGATGCCGCGGATCTGCGCGTCCATGCGACTGGCGATCGCCAAGCCGGCGGCGTCGTCCCTCGACGAGTTGACGCGCAGGCCCGAAGACAAGCGCTGGAGCGACACGGCCAGCGACTCCTTCGAGGTCGACAGGTTGCGCTGCGCATTGAGCGACGCAACGTTGGTGTTGATGGTCATCGACATGATCGAAAGGCTCCTTCAAGTTGAAACGAATCCGGCTGTTCAGCCGCCGGGGTTGCCCGACGCCGGAGTCGCTGTGAGCCTGTTTCAGCCCGCGAGTCGCTCCAACCGGACCACGTCCCCCTTGCGGGAGGCGTTGGCTGCCTTATCGGAGGCGAGCAAACCGAACTTGAGGGGATTCCCGGTCCAGTTCCGGCGATCGGAACGTGAACGATTGCGCTCAGTGCAGCGAACTGCCGGCGATTTGCGGCGCATTTCGCGGGTTTGTCGAGCAATGTCCGGGACCGAAAGCGCGGAGCGTTCGCGTGACGGGGCCGCGAGGCAACGCGCGAGCCGTCAGCGTGGCCGAGAACAAGCGGGCCACGGCAGACCATCTCGCGAGATCGGCGGGCATGCCGGCGCAATACGCTGATGGGCACAGTAGCCGTTGCAGCAACCAATGTCCGCCATCGCACTACCGGACCCTGTCGTGGCCTTGCGCACCGCCTCGTCTTCCAGGGAGCAGCGCGCACACAAGCACTTCATGACGGGCAGGGCGCACGCTTGTGCGAAGCAGTGGGTGCAGGCGTTGCAGGCGTACGAGCAGGCTGCGCTGCTCTCGCGCGACAGCGCCTACGCCTTGACGGCGGCCCATGCGGCCATCAAGGCCGGGGAGCCGCAACGCGCGGTGACCCGCCTGGGGGCGCTGCGGCGCAGTTGCCCGGCACTCACGCTCGCCTACACGCTGGAGTCACACGCCTGGCTGGCACTGTCAGGGGGGTGCGAAGCGCTGTCTGTCCTTGAAGCGCTCCCCGAGCATGCCGAGCGCGACCATGCCTACGAGATGGCCCTGGCCATGGCGCTGCAACGGCTGGGCCGTCATCAGGACGCGCTGCCGGTCTTCGTGCAGGCGCTGAGGTCGAAGATCGACGACCCGCTGGCGCATTTTCAGATGGGCTTGTCGTTGAAGGATCTGGGTCACAAGGCAGAGGCCGCGGAGTGCGTGCGCACCGCGCTGGCCTTGGGGTTGGGCTCCAGCGAACTGGCGGCGCGCGGCCTACTGGTGTTCCTGGAGCGCGAGGCCTGTCGCTGGGCGCAATCGGAAGCCGAACTCGCCAGCCTGCGGCAGGCCGTCGGAGCGATGCCACCGGATGCCGCGGTCGAAACGGCCCCGTTCGTTCACGCCGTGATCGTTGCCGACGCGGTCGAGCAGCGCAAGGTGGCTGCGCTGTACGCACGGCATATCGCGGCGCAGACTGTGCAGTTGCCGCGGCGCCGAGCGCGCGAACACCCGGGGCGCCTGCGCGTGGGCTACCTGTCAGCCGACTTCCATCAGCACGCCACCAGCCAACTGATGGCCGAAATGCTCGAGGCGCACGACCGCGGCAGATTCGAAGTGATGCTGTTCTCGGCCGGACCCGATGACGGCACCGCGCTGCGGCAGCGCATGCGCGCGTCGAGCGAGCACTTCGTCGAGTTGCATCGCCAGGGCCTGGCGCAGATGGCCGAGGCGGTGCGCGAGCGCCAGATCGACATCCTCGTCGACGTGAAGGGCGCTACCCATAACACGGTCCTCTCGGTCATGGCGTATCGGGCCGCGCCGGTGCAGGTGAGCTGGCTGGGATTTCCCGGAACCAGTGGGGCCGACTACATCGACTACGTGATCGGCGATCCGGTGGTCACGCCCGCGGAGCACGACGCCCACTTCAGCGAGCGCATCGCGCAGATGCCGCTGTGCTATCAACCCAACGACAGCCAACGGGCGCTGCCTCAGCCGCAGCCGCGCGAGGTCTGGGGCCTGCCTGATGGTGCGACAGTGTTGTGTGCCTTCCACCAGTCGTACAAGATCGCGCGCGAGGTCTTCGGAACCTGGTGCCGATTGCTGCATTCGCTGCCGAATGCGGTGTTGTGGTTGTTGCGATGGAACGCCAACGTCGAGGCGTTCTTGAAGGCCGCCGCGGTGGCGCATGGCGTCGACCCGGCGCGGCTGGTGTTCGCGCCGTTGCTGCCGGCGGATCAGCACCTGTCACGCCTAGCGGCGGCCGACCTCTACCTCGACGCTTGGCCCTGCAATGCGCACACGACGGCAAGCGAGGCCTTGTGGGTCGGCGTGCCTGTGGTCACCATCATCGGCGAGACCTTCGCGCAGCGCGTGGCAGCAAGCCTGCTGCACGCCAGCGGCCTGCCCGAACTGGTGTGCCACGATGTAGCGCAATACGAGCAAACGGTGCAGGCACTTGCCGCTGACTCGCAACGTCGCGAAGGACTGCGCGCGCGGCTGTCGACGCAACGTTCGTTGCCGCTGTTCGATGGCTCGCGTTTCGCGCGCGATATCGAGGCGCTGTACGAGCGCATGTGGGCGCGTGCGACTGCCGGGCTGCCTCCAGCGCACCTGCCGGCCTGAGGCGAACGACCCGAGGATCTGGGGGCTGATCATCTCGCATCTCACACACTTGCGCCCGCCGTCGGTGCCTACGCTCCAGCATGAATGACCCGATGACTCATCTTCCCGACATCCACCTGTGTATCGTGCAGCCGCTGGGCTACGTGCACTCGCTCGGCTTCATCGACCCGGCACGCTATTACCGCCATCAGTTCCGCCGCTTCGGCGCGCGCGTGACGATGGCCAAGAATCGGCTGCGGCATGACGCGGTCAACTTCGTTTTCGGCGCGCATCTCGGGTTCGATGCCAGCCTGCGCGAGCGCCATGCGTGCGTGTTCGTCAACCTCGAGCAGCTCGGCGAGGGCGGCGCCCAGGTGGCACAGGCCTATCGCGACCTGCTTGCCACGTCGGCCGTGGTGGACTACGACGCCGACAACGTGCCGGCTTATGCGCGCGACCTCGATGCCGTGCCGGTGGCGCCCATCCTGCACGCGCCGTACCTGGGGGCTGGCGCCGCGCTGCCGCTTGCGCAACGGCCGATCGAGTTGTTGTTCATCGGCAGCATGAACCCGCGTCGCCGGGCGCTGATCGACCGCATCGAGGCGCAGGGGGTGCAAGTGGCGATGTTCGACGCGGCCCTGTACGGGGCTGAGCGCGACCACTTCATCGTGCAGGCTCGAGCGGTGTTGAACCTCCACTTCTACGAAAGCAGCCGCTTCGAGCAGGTGCGGGTGTCGCACTGCTTGTCGCTTGGCACGCCGGTGATCTCCGAACGTGGTGCAGCCTGCCAGCCGCACGCCGCATTCGAGCACGGCGTGCAGTGGTTCGACGCGAGCTCGCTCGAGCGCGCGGTGGCCGCGTTCAAGGACAGCGCCGCCTTCGCCGAGCGCGCGCAGGCGGGCTTGGCGCGGTTCCGCGAGGCCGATCCGGTCGAGGCGTATGGCGACCTGCTGGCCTTTGCGGCCGGCTTCGGCCGCGCGCACCACGAGCGCCGGCCTCAGGAACCGTGGCGCCCGACCCGCATTCACATCGGTTCCGGCAGGGACTACAAGCCGGGCTGGCTCAACGTCGACGTGCTGGCGCGCGCTGAGCCAGATCTAGTGCTCGATCTGTCGCGGCCGATAGACCTGCCTGTGCAGCTCCTTAGCGACACCGTCGGCGCGGTCGAACTGAGCGAGGGCCAGGCCGACTCGGTGTTCGCCAACAACGTGCTCGAGCACGTGGCCGATCTGCCAGGCCTGATGACCCAAGTCCTGCGCCTGCTGCGCGTTGGCGGGCAATTTGTGATCGAGGTCCCGTACGAGCATGCGCCCACTGCTTGGCAGGATCCGACCCACGTGCGTGCTATGAATGAGAACTCGTGGCTCTACTACTGCGACTGGTTTTGGTATCTCGGCTGGTTCGAGCATCGCTTCGCGGTGCAGTCTTCCGGTTACCTGGATCTCGAACTGAAGGAGTCGCCGCGCGAGCGCGCGGC
>DASURM010000133.1:0-9750 GCA_036280035.1 Burkholderiaceae bacterium
GTGCGCGTGCCGCTGTCGCGGCTGCCGCGCATCACCTGGGATGCCACGCCGGCGCTGCTGATGCCGGTGATCCTGCTCGGCTGCATGTACAGCGGCATCACCACGCCGACCGAGGCCGCCGCGGTCGCCGCCGCCTACGCGCTCGGCGTGTCGGCGCTGCTGTACCGCAGCGTGGACCTGCGCGACCTCTACCGCTCGCTGGCCAACAGTGCGCGCATCACGGTGTCGATCGGCATGCTGATCGCCGGCGCGCTGGTATTCAACTTCGTGATCACGGCGGAGAACATCCCGAAGACGCTCAGCGCCGCGCTCGCCGCCCACCAGCTATCGCCGCTGATGTTCCTCGTCAGCGTCAACGTGCTGCTGCTGGTGCTCGGCTGCTTCCTCGAGGGCACGACGATCATCCTCGTGATCCTGCCCGTGCTGACGCCCACCGCGGCGGCGCTCGGCATCGACCTGGTGCACTTCGGCGTGATGTGCGTCGTCAACATCATGCTCGGCCTGGTCACGCCGCCATACGGGCTGCTGCTGTTCATGATGAACAAGATCGCCGACGTGTCGCTGACCGACCTCGTGCGCGAGGTGATGCCGTTCCTGTTGGTGATGATCGGCGCGCTGGCGGCGATCATGCTGGCCCCGCAGCTCGTGCTGTGGCTGCCGCGGCTGCTCGGCTACCAGGGGTAGTCGCGCCGGCCTCGCGCGCGGGCGCGGTCTCCCGGCACCTCCAAGCGAACGGCAGCCTGGTTCGGCTACGGGAGCGCGGCGCCATCGGGCACCGCGCTGCCGGGCTTGGCCGCGTAGTGAATGCCGTCGGCCGCCGGCACCGCCGCTTCGGTCATGCGGGCGGGCTCGATCCGGTGGTCGCCCATCAGGTGCAGCACTTCGCGGCCGGCATGCAGCAGGTAGTCGGCGACGATCCGGCGATGGCAGCGCCACCACACCGCCTCGGCGCACATGATCGCCGCGCGCTGCCCGCCGCCAAGCTCGAGCAGGCGGCTCAGCCCGGCGCGGAACTCGGGCGACAGCGCGTAATCGGCATAGTTGTGAAAGCTGGCGTTGGTCCAGAACGCATTGACCTCGGGAGGCACCGTTTTCGACTTGCCTCGCAGGCCGCCCAGCGATTCGATTCGGGCATAGCCGATCCGGTGCGGCCGGAGCGCTTGCTCCATCGCGTCGGCATTGAACTGCGGGTTGTGACGCGAGCGAGGCACGGTGCGGATGTCGACCACCAGCTCCACGTCGCCCGCGCGCAGCAGTTCGACAAAGGCCTCCAGCGTCCGGTTCGAGTGGCCCACCGTGAAGACCGCCGGCGGCTTCGGCCCGTCTTGCGGAGAGCCGCGCGTGGCGCCCGCAGGGCGACCCGCATCACCGCTGGCGTCGGTGCTCACCACGAACCGTGGTGCTCCGGGATGCGGGCGATCACCCGCAGCGCGCCCAGCAGCAGCAGGGCCGTCGCCACGTAGACCCAGCCCTGCACGCTGCCCGGGTCGGCGGAGCGGGCGAGGATCGCGGTGACGATCGACACCGTGGTGATCGATCCGACCTGCAGCGCTGCGGTGCGCAACGCGGCGATGATGGACGAATGCTCGGGCGCGAGCTGCAGCCCGGCATTGCGGCTGGCCGGGTTGATCGCGCCGCGACCGGCACCGACCAGGAACGCCGAGCCGGTCAGCCAGACGTACGGCGTCACGCCGAATGCCGGCTCGACGGCGAGCAGCAACAACCCGACGGCGATCGCAGTGCCGCCTGCGTACACCGGCAGCCGATAGCCGGTGCGGCGCAGCGCCAGCGCAGCCGCCAACGAGAACAGGATCGCGGCGAGCCCCTGCGCGACCAGCAGCGACCCCGCGGCGAGCACCTCGATGCCGTAGCGATGGGTGGCATACAGCGGCAGCAGCATCACCACGCCGTTGGTCATGCCGCCGTAAGACATGTTGATGAGGTTGACGACCCCGAACCCCGGCCCGTGGATCAGGCGCGGGGCGATGAACGGACTGGTGCTGCGGTCGATGTGCTCGAAGAACCTCCACAGCGCCAGCACCAGGATGACCGCGGGCACCACGAACGCCGCCGACCACAGGGTGGCGCCGCTCTCGCCCAGGTAGCTGGCGGCGAGCATGCCCGCCAGCAGCGCGGCGCCGAGCAGCGCCATCCCCGCCGGATCGAACCCGCCGGGGGCCGCCTTGGCCCGTGGACGATCGCGCGGGATGTAGCGCAACGCCAGCACGAGGATCGCCACCCCGATCGGTACGTTGACGAAGAAGATGCCGCGCCAGCTCCAGTAGGTGATGAACAGGCCCCCGAAGACCGGCCCGATCATCGCGCCGATCGGAAAGATGCTGCCGAACAGGCTCACCGCGCGATCGCGCGCGCCGCCGAAATGATCGACGATGATGCCGGTGGCGGACGGCGTCAGGCCAGCGCCGCCGGCGGCCTGCACGGCGCGCAGCGCGATGAGTACGAACACGTTGTCGGCAAACCCGCAGCACAGCGATGCGCCGCTGAACGCGATGACGGAGCCCAGGAACACCCTGCGGCTGCCGTAGCGCTCGGCGAGCTTGCCGCTGATCGGCAGCATCAACACGAAGCCCAGCGAGTAGGCGGTGATGGTCCACCCGGCCCAGTTGATCGTGGTGCCGAGCCCGTGCTGCAAGGCGCCCAGCGCCGTCGCGACGATCGTCGAATCGACCGACATCATCAGCAACGCCAGCGCGACGATCGCGAACACCGGCACCCGGCGCACCGGTTCGGTAGCCTGGTTGCAGGTTGCGGCGCGCGCATTGGGCGCGCTGCTGGAGGGCCCCGCCATGTGCGAATGATCCTTGGGGGCCCGGGTTCAGACTATGGACACTGTGTCAGAGACGCTCCGAACGAGCCGGTGGTGGGCTCGGCGCCCAACTGGATTCTCGTTCGACACGAAGTTGCCACTGCGGTTCCGGCGCGCGACCCTCATGCGCGAAGGGTTCGCTTGGTGCGCGCTCAGGCGCAGGCCAGCCGCGCGCAGGCGCGACAGGCCGGCGCCTAACGTCAACGGCACGCGTGCGATCGGTGCGCCGTCGTGCGCATCGACGCACGTTCGTGTGTCACTTCATCGGCTCGAAGAACACGTTGGCGTGCATTCCACCGATGCCGCCCCGCCTACGCGCCCTCGCCGCCCGGGTGATAGCGCTTGACCAGGCGCAGCGTGTTCCTGTCGGTGTGGTGCATCTGCTTGCCGCCGGTGGCAGCGAGCTTGAGGATCAAGTCCTGCTCGTAGTGGAAGGTGCCATCGTCGGCGAAGGTGAACGTGCCCTCGAAGCCCTTGAGTTCGGCGCGCTGCGACAGGTACTTGTTCTGCAGGATGCCGTAGTTGGGGTCGCCGGGAGTGGCCTTGAAGTGCAGCTTGCGGTCGCGCGGTTTGGCCGTGCCGCCGGCGAGGATGGCGATGCCGCGCCCGAACACGACGACGCGCATCACCTGGCCGGTCTTCTTCTCCCACAGCAGATAGCCGACCTCGTCGTGGAACGGATCCATGGCTTCCTCGCCGTGGCGCCACGCGGTCATCTTGTAGTTCAGCCCTTCGAGCACCTGCTGCCCGTTCTCGGTGGTAGGAATCGGCTTGAACCACGCCTTCTCGAAGTAGCTCGTCTCGGAGGTCTCGTCATCCTTGTTGTGGTACGAGACGTCGACTCCGACGTTGCCTTCCCATTCGCCGACCAGCGGCGTCAACGGCCCGAGCTTTTGCGGGCCCATGAACTCGGCCATGCTCGCATCTCCTTGTTGGTGGTTGGTGGACCACCGTAGCACGATGCGCTCGTTCTACTGCCCGCAGGGCTTCATGGCTTCGATGGCCGGCTACAGGCCGATCAACTGGCGACGCGCGCAGGCCACATGCGCCGCAGCGTGTCGTCGCGCACGACGTAGTGATGCAGCAGCGCGGCGCAGGCATGCACGCCGATGAGCCAGTAGCCGAGGGCTCCGACGACTTCATGGATGTTTTCCAGACTCCGGCCCAGTGCCTTGTCCGGCCCGATCAGCGCGGGCAGTTGCAGCCCGAAGAACGGAACCGGCCTGCCCTTTGCGCTCAGCGTCAGCCAGCCAAGCAGCGGCAGCGCGATCAGCAGCGCATACAGGGCCCAGTGCATTGCCACCGCAATGCGTTGCTGCCAGGCGGGTGGCTGGGGCGTGATCGGCGGCGCATGCAAGGCCAGGCGCAGCGGCAAGCGGATCACTACCAGCCCGAACACGGCCAGGCCCAGCATGAAGTGCCACTGCTTCATCATGTCGTGCGCATCGCTTCCCTTGGGGTAGAGCCCACGCAACTCGATCAGGGCGTAGACGGCGATCAGCAGCGCCAGCGTCAGCCAGTGCATGCCGATCAGCAGGGGCTGATAGCGGTGGTCGGTGTTCACGGCTTGTTCGATGCTCGATGCAGCGAGGGAGGACCGGCACCGTGTCAGGGCGGCGGGCTTGCAGCCATTCTGCAAGAGCCACCCTGAACCCGCCCCAAAGGCGCCGTTCATCTGCGGTTCATCGTGCGCCGGTCAAGAGGCGCGCCCGCCAGCCCTGCCGACTCAGGCGGTGCGGGTGACCACCACTTCGAGATACTCGCCCGGCACGCGCAACGTCTCGCCGCCGCCGCGGTCGAACCGCGCCAGCAGGTCGAGCAGGTCGCGCTCGAGCAGCGCCTGCTTGTCGGGCGCGAGCGCGGCGAAGGCACGGTGCACCGGCCCGTAGTAGGCGCGGAACACGTCCACCCAATGACGCGCCGACTCGTAGCGGAACACGAAGTCGCGCGGCGTGGCTCGCACCTGCTGGCCGGGGAACAGCTCGCGCAGGCCCTGCTCCGTGCCCCAGCGCACCGGTGGGCGCAAGCCCGACGGCGGCGGCACGTGGCGGCCCACGGCCTTCAGCACCTGGCCGACGAAGCCCTCGGGTGTCCAGTTGGCCAGGCCGATGGCGCCGCCGCGGCGCACCACCCGCACCAGCTCGGCGGCGGAGCGCTGCTGGTTGGGCACGAACATCACGCCGAAGGTCGACAGCGCGACGTCGAAACTGCCGTCGGCAAACGGCAGCGCCTCGGCGTCCGCTTCGCGAAACTCGATCTGGAGTCGTTCGGCGGCGGCGCGCTCGCGGCCGCGCGCGAGCAGCGCGGGGACGTAGTCGGTCGACGTGACGCGCGCGAAGCGCCGCGCCGCCGCGAGCGTGGCATTGCCGTTGCCGGCCGCGACGTCGACGACCTTGCTGCCCGCGCGCAGGTCGATGGCCTCGCACAGGCTTTCGCCGACGATCTGCAAGGTGGCGCCGATGAGCGCGTAGTCGCCCGACGACCACACGGCCTGTTGGCGCTGCTTGATCGCGGCGAAGTCGATGGTCGGTGCTTCGAGGGTGGTCATGAGGATCTCCAATGCAAACAGGTGACTCGAACACGTGGGCGTGTGGCAACGCCCGCACGGTCGATGCTGGTCGTGCGGGCGCGTCGCTTCAAGTTCTGTTTGTGAACCGCGTCGATTCAGGATCGGTTCAGGGTCCGAGTGGCGGCTGCCGCCCGACGGCGTAGATTCGGTGTTCGGCGCGCGACGCGCAGGCGCCAAGGGGCTGCGGATGTGGTAGGCAGTTATCGCCAGTTCTGTCCGGTGGCCATGGCCGCCGAGGTGCTGTGCTGCCGCTGGACTCTGCTCGTGGTGCGCGAGTTGCTGCTGGGGTCGGTTCGATTCAACGACCTGCGCCGCGGCCTGCCGCGCATGTCGGCCGCGTTGCTGGCCAAGCGGCTCAAGGGGCTGGAGGCTGCGGGCATCGTGACGCGCACGCGCGCCGCGGGTGCGACCGACGCGCACGAGTACCACCTGACACCGGCGGGCCGCGAGTTGCGGCCGGTCGTCGAGGCGGTGGGCGTGTGGGGCCAGCGCTGGGTGACGACCGAAGCCACGCTGCGCCACCTCGACGCCAACCTGCTGATGTGGGACATCCGCCGCAACGTCGACCCCGAACCGCCGCCGGCGGCGCGCACCACGATCGAGTTCATCTTCAGCGACCGCCAGCCGCCGCAGCGCAACTACTGGCTGGTGGTCGGGCGCGAGCGCGACGTCGATCTGTGCATGGTCGATCCGGGCTTCGACGTCGACCTGTACGTGACCACCGACCTGCGCACGCTGACCGAGGTGTGGCTCGGCTACCGCGACTGGGCCCGGGCCAAGGACGGCGGCGCGATCCGACTCAGCGGCCGTCGCGAGTGCGAGCTCGACCTCAGGGCCTGGCTGCGGTTGAGTGTCTTTGCCGCCGTGCCGAAGCTGGCGCCCGAGCGTCGCGGCTCGCGTGGCGGCAAGCTACCGACACTCGAGAAGGGCGCGGCGATGTTCGGCGGGCGTTGAGCAGGTCCGGCGCGCCACGATCCTCGGCCGCTACGGCTCGATGCTCGTGCGCGACTGCTCGCGCATGTACTGCGGCAGGTAGTAGAACGACGCCAGCCCCTTGCCGGTGCTGCCCGATCCCTTCCAGCCGCCGAACGGCTGGTAGCCCGGCCACGCGCCGGTGGTGGCACCCTGCGGGCGGTTGGCGTAGGTGACGCCGGCCTCGATGCGATCGAAGAACCCTTCCACCTCGCTGTCGGCGCCGTAGAAGCCGGCGGTCAGGCCGAAGCGGCTGTCGTTGGCGCGCGCCATTGCTGAGTCGAGGTCGGCCACGCGCGCGAGCATCGCGATCGGCGCGAACATCTCGTCGCGCCACAGCGGGTGATCGGGCGGCGCCTCGGCCATCGTGGGTGCGCAGAAGAAGCCGTCACGCCCTGCAAACTCGTCGCTCAAGCGGCCACCGGCGACGATGCGCGCGCCCGCCTCGCCCAGTTGCGCCACGCAACGCCGGTGGCGCTCGTGCGCAGCGCGGGTCGTGACCGGCCCGATCCAGGTGGCTTCGTCCTGCGGCACGCCGATCACGATGCCGGCCATCGCGCGCACGATGCGCTCGATCAGCGCATCGGCGACCGCGTCCACCACGACGATGCGCGACAGCGCCGAGCACTTCTGCCCCGACATGCCGAACGCCGAGCGCACGATGCCCTGCGCCGCCACATCGAGGTTCGCCTGCGCCGACACCACCGCCGCGTTCTTGCCGCCCATCTCGGCGATGCATGGCCGCGGCACGTCGCGCGCCGACTGCGTGCGCAGGATGTGCATGCCCACGCGATGCGAGCCGGTGAAGGTGATGCCGGCGACGCCGTCGTGCGCGATCAGCGCCTCGCCGATCTCGCCGCCGCCGGTCACGAAGTTGAACACGCCGTCGGGCAGCCCGGCGTCGTGCAGACACTGGTCGAGCAGCACCGACGACCACGGCGTGTCGAGCGCGCCCTTGAGCACCACCGTGTTGCCGGCCACCAGCGCGGCAGCCACCGGGCCGCCCGCGAGCGCGAACGGGTAGTTGAACGGCGCCACCACCGCCCACACGCCGTAGGGCCTGAGCACGCTGCGGTTGCGGCTCTTGAACCCGGGCAGCGGGTCATCGGGAAGAGGCCGGTCGTAGCCGCCGTGCTCCTCCATCTGAGCCGCGTACAGGTCGAAGAACGCACTGACCTCGGCCACCTCGCCGAGCGCCTCCATGCGGTTCTTGCCGACCTCGAACGACACCGCCGCCGCGATGTCGTAGAGCCGTTCGTCGATCAGCCGCGCCACGCGCTGCAGCAGCGCCACGCGCTCGCGCCAAGGCGTGGCGCGCCAGACCGGGTACGCCTTTGCCGCCGCGGCGACCGCGTCGTCCACGTCTGCCGCTCCCGCAACGCTGAAATCGCCGAGCACTCGGGGCTGGTGCGCCGGGTCGCGCGCCACGTGGCGTGCGTTGCGCTGCACGACGCGGCCGTCGATGCGAAAGCCGTGCGCCTGGCCCAGGCGCGCCTGCGTGCGCTGCACCGCGGCGTCGAAGCGCTCGTGCAGCTCGCGCGGCGGCGCGAACATGGTCGAGTAGGTCAGTTTGAATGCGCTCATGCCACGACGATCAGACAGTCTCGACACCGATCACCAGACGCTGCCCCAGAAGGCTGATTGCCTTGGCAATTCGGGGCAGCTTGGAACCGTAGTGCGGGTCGAGCAGTCGACGGACTTCCTTCTCGTCGACGCCGAGCCGCTTGGCGAGTTGCGTCTTGCTGACTCCCGCCTGGCGCATGGCGACGTAGAGCGCGGCCTTGGCCACGGTCTCGACCGGCGGCGCGACGAGACGCTCTTGACGCCTGGGCTTGCTCGGCTCCGGAATGTCGAGGCCTTTGCTCAGATACGTTGCGAACACTTCGTCCATCGCATCGGCGGCCTGCTCCAGCGCGTCGCCGACGTCCTCGCCTTGCGTGATCAGTTCCGGCAGATCGCGGCAAGTCACTACATAGCCGCCTTCATCGGCGGACTGCATCCGTACTGGGTACTGAAAGCGATTCATCCAAGCCCTCTCACAGATCCTTCGCCTTGATTCCGAGCTGGGAGCACATGGCGTGCAGGGTGCCCGCCTTCAACTCGTCCTTGAGATTCCGGACGACAGTGAAGGCGACACCGAAGCACAGCGTCTGGTGGCTGCCCTTGCCGCGGGCTGCATCCAGCACGACCGGAATGCCTCGATGACGACCAAGGACCTTCACTTTGCCGGACGAACTCATGATCAGTCACGTAAAATTGTCGGACGAAAACGTCCGGCTGTAAAGCTCGACCCCCAGACGGCGGCCTACCTGCGCGAGGCGCTGCTGGCCTCGACCCACGCGGTGTTCCTCGGCCTGCTGATCGCCGCGGTGGCGTCGGCGCTGCTGCTCGTCGCGCTGGTGCCGCGGCAGTTTCCGCAGCGCCCGGAGCCGGCAGGCGGCAGCGGCGGCGATTGACGAAGCTCGCGTTCGGTGCGCGCGCCGGCGGTGTCCTCGACTCCGTCACGGCCATCGAGCGCATCCGCCGGCACGAATCGGCGGCGTCCGCCACACTGCGCGCCATCCATCGACACACTCCGCGAGAGACGAAATGTACGGACCGATCACGATTCCCTTCGGCGCCAAGATGCTGTTCAACATGGTCAAGCTCAGGCCCGGCGTGACACTCGACGACGTCGAAGAGGCGCTCGCCGAGCTGTGCGAGGTCGTCAAGGAGAACTACGGCGGTGACAGGGGCGGCTTCTTCGCCGGCCAGGTGTTCCGGCTCGCGGGCTTCGTCTCGGCCGAGGGGTCGCTCAACGACGGCAGCGAAGCCGGGCCGCCGGCCGACCACGACATCGCCATCGTCACCTACTGGCGCTCGTTCGCCGAGCACGAGCGCTCGCACGCCGACAAACTGTTCCTCGAGAAGTTCAGCGCCCTTGCTGCGCACTGCACGGAATCGCGCGAGCCGGGCTACGACATGCTGTGGCAGGGCATGTACGCCGGCAAGCCCGAGAGCGTGGCAGCGGCCTGATCGCCGCCCGCCTTCACTTCGGGGTCAGGCGCAAGAGCGCACCGCTCGATGAATCCTCGAGCAGCCACACCGTCCCGTCGGGCGCCACCGCGACGTCGCGCACGCGAAAGCCCACGCGCCAACGCTCGGCCGGCGCCGGGTTGCCGCGCGCGTCGAAGACCACCCGGCTGAGCGATTCGGAACCCAGCCCGCCGATCAGCAGCGAGGCGTTCCACTGCGGGAACGGCGCGCCTTCGTACAAGACCATGTTGCCCGGCGCGATCACCGGCGTCCAGTAGATGGCCGGCTTGGCGAGGTCGGCGCGCGTGTCTGGGCTGGGAATCGGCACGCCGTCGTAGTTGACGGCATACGAGACCAGCGGCCAGCC
>DASURM010000134.1:0-2839 GCA_036280035.1 Burkholderiaceae bacterium
TCACCGCCAGCCACAGCAGCAGGTTCGACGCGATCAGGGCTTCGTTCATGGCGAGTTCCTCAGGTCGAGCAGTTGGGCTTGGCGGCCCAGCATCGAGTTGGCAAGAAAGTACAAACCGAGCAGGAAGAGCGTGGCCAGCCCCGCGGCCACGAAGTCGAGCCAGACCGTCGCGCGGCCGAGCAACGGTGCGGCCGCAGCAACGGCCAGCAGCATCAGCACGACGGTGCGCAGCACCACGGCCGTGCTCAGCGGCGTGTGCGCGTTGCCGCCGCAGCCGCAATCGATGCGGTCGCGGCCGCGCAGCAGGTTGATCGCGATGGCTGCCGTGAACATCGCCAGCAGCGCCAGCGCAACCAGCGCGCCGAGTTGCCGGGTGGCCAGCGGCAGCAGCAGCACGCCGGCCAGGATCTCGAGCAGCGGCAGCGTGCGCGCGAAGGCGGGCACGGCGGCACTGGGCAGCAGCTTGTAGTTCTCGAGCGCATCGCGCCACGATTCGGGCTCGCGCAACTTCTCGACGGCACCGATCAACAGCACCGCGCCGACGACGGCCGCCGCCGAGTGCGCGAACACCGGATCGATCGCGGGCAGCATGGCGCTCACGACCGCGTTCATCACCGCAACCCCATGAACACCGGCGTCTCGCCGACCGGTGCGGAGCGCGCCGCGGGCTTGGCCGGCGGCCGCTTGCCTGCGATGTCGAACGCCACCAGGCGGTTGTCGGCGCCGCTGAGCACGAACAGACGCGGCGACTCGGTGCGCGCGATGTCCATCGCGATCCCCATCTGCCCCGGCATGCGCCCGATGCGCTTGTGGCTCTTCAGGTCGATCACCCAGATCTCCTTGGCCGGCGTCTTGTGGCTGCCCTCGGCGCCCTTGTCGTGCATGCCGACGTACAGCCGAGCGCTGCGCGGCTCGATCGCGAACAACTGATAGCCGCCGGGGCGCCAGCCCTGCTTGCGCGCGGCGGCATCGAGCATCGACCACGGCTTCGCGGCCGAAGGCTTTTCGCCGCTGAGCTGCACCGTGTAGACCGAGCCGAGGTAGGAGACGAACGTCAGCTCGTCGCCGACCAGCTCGTAGTGCATGAAGATCGGGTCCTTGTCGGGGTCGAAGAACGGCTCGGTCATGCTGCTCGACGCCAGCACGCCCTGGTCGTCGAGGTCGTAGGTGGCGAGCTTGCCGTCGCCGCACACCGCCGAGAAGCGCCGCGGCTGGCTCGGCCAGGCGATGACACCGTAGCAACCCGGCGTGGGGATCTCGGTAGTGACCTTCTTGGCCTGCAGGTCGACCACCGTGACCGAGGTCGCCGGCGTCGCGTTCTGCACCAGCAGGAAGCGATCGTCGGCGCTGGTCGTCAGCAGCGCACGCATCGGCAGGCTCTGCACCACCTTGGGCGGGACCTCGATCTCGTACAGATAGCTCAGGTCGTCGGTGCGATGCGCCTCGACGACGTCGGCGCGCGTGCCGCGCACCAGCCGGCTGTAGTAGGTGGTCGCGACGTAGTAGGTCTTGCCGTCGCGCGACAGCGCCGTCGAGCCGGCATAGCCGGTGCCCATCATGCCGAGGAAGCGCAGGTTCTTGCCGTCGACCACGTAGGTCCGGCCGTCCACCAGGTGCGGCATCACCGGATCGCTGAGGTAGATGCGGTACGGGTCGACCGGCGGCAGCTTCTCCACCGTCATCTGGTCGATCGGCAACTCCGCGTGCGCCGCGGGCACGATGGTCTGGCCCAGCGTGGCCACCAGGCACCACAGGGCCCAGCGCAGTGAAGGGGTGCGAAGTGAATGGCGCATGCGTGTGACTCCGGTGCGCGAGGGATGCACCCCCGCTCGGCGGTTCGATCCTAGGCAGTCACCCGCAGAGCCGCTATCCGATTTCTGCAAGAGTCGCGCGCGCCGAACGCCGCGCACCGTGGCGCAGGTTCGGCGGTGTCTTCACTTTGCCGGTTTCGGATAGCAGTCGACGCAGCCGCGACCCTACGCTTCGCGACCATCGATCCGTGCGACCCGACGCAGCGGACCCGCGGCCGACCGCCCCGATCCAGAAGGAGACACCGTGACGCATCCCAAGACCCAACCCTTGGCCCGCACCGCGCTGTGGCTGGCGCTGGCACTCGCCGTCAACGTCCCGGGGCACGCCGCCGACGCCTCCAAGTTGGGGACCGAACTGACCCCGGCCGGCGCCGAGAAGGCGGGCAACAGCGCCGGCACGATCCCGGCCTGGCCCGGCAACGAGGTCGTGCAGACCGGCTGGTCGTTCGGCCAGTTGCGCGCCGAGCACTTCAAGTACAAGGACGACAAGCCGCTGGTCACGATCGACGCGTCCAACGCCGACAAGTACGCCGACAAGCTGCCGCCCGGCCAGCTCGCGATGCTCAAGCAGGTCAAGGGCTACAGCATGGTCGTCTACCCGTCGCGGCGGACTTGCGGCCTGCCCGACTTCGTGGCGGAGAACACCAAGAAGAACGTCGCCACGGCCAAGCTCGCCGCCGATGGCTGGGGTCTCGCGGAGGCCGTGGTCCCGGGCATCCCGTTCCCGATGCCGGCCAACGGCACCGAGGCGATGTGGAACTCCAAGATGCGCTATCGCGGCGTCGGCATCGACTACGAGAACGTCGTGACGTCGGTGTCGCCGCGCAAGGGCAGCACCGAGTGGATCCGCGCCGGCCAGGAGTTCACCGAGTTCATGCCGTGGGGCGCCAAGGGCTCGACCCTGCTGTCGAAGCTGCCGCCGGTCGAGTACCACGCCTACTTCGCCTACAACTCGCCCACCGCGCTGGCGGGGCAGGCGCTGGCGATCACGTACTTCCTCGACCAGCCCGGGAGCGAGACCTTCTATT
>DASURM010000135.1:0-8929 GCA_036280035.1 Burkholderiaceae bacterium
AGTGCGGCCTACGGTGTGCTGGCGGTCATCGGCGTCGGCCTGATCGCCGCCTGGTGGACCAGCTGGCGCGGCAATGCGGCCTACATCGAAAACGTCGCGCAAGGCATGGAGACCGTGCGCCGGCAGGTGCAGGAGACGCCCAACCGCGCCAGCTCCGACCTGCTGCCGCTGCTGCCGGCACTGCAGGCCACGCGCCGCCTGGCGGCGGCGCACGGGCCGGTGGCCGACGTCCTCTGGAGCCTGGGGTTTGGTCTCTACTAGGGCCGCAAGCTCGACAGTGCGGCGCGCAACGCCTACGACCAGATGCTGCGCGACGCGGTGCTGCCGCGGCTGGCGCTGCGCTTCGAGGAGGAGTTGCGCGTCGACAGCCAGCCCGAGTCGCTGTACGAGGCGCTGAAGGTCTACGTGATGATGTACGACCTGCCGCACTTCGACGCCGCGGCGCTGAAGACGCAGGTCGAGGCCGACTGGGAGGTGCGGCTCGGCCGCAGCCTGGCGCCAGAGCAGCGCGAGGCGCTGCGCGAGCACCTCGACGCGCTGCTGGCGCAGGGGCCGGCGGTGTCGCCGCTGCCGAAGGACCAGGCGCTGATCGACAGCACGCGCACGCGGTTGACGACGGTGTCGCTGCCGCAGCGCGTGTACACGCGGCTGCGCCAGAGCGGGCTGGGCGAGGGCTTTCCCGAGTTCACCGTGGTCAAGGCCGGCGGCGGCAACGCGCCGCTGGTGTTCACGCGCGCCAGCGGCGAGCCGCTGTCGCGCGGCGTGCCGGGGCTGTTCACCTACAAGGGCTACTACGAAGGCTTCCAGAAGAAGGTCGACGAGGTAGCGCGCCAACTCGCCGACGAGCAATCCTGGGTGCTCGGCGTGCCGGCCAGCGAAGCCAAGGGCGCGCAGGCGGCGTTCGCCTCCGACAAGCTGATCAACGACGTGCGGCGGCTGTACCTCACCGACTACCGCGACACCTGGAAGCGCTTCATCGCCGACGTGCGCATCGTGCCGGTGACCAGCATCTCGCAGGCCGTCGAGCGCACGCGTTTCCTCGCCGCACCCGATACGCCGCTGGTCCCGCTGCTCAAGGCGATGTCGCGCGAGACCACGCTGCTGGCGGGCGACACCGCGCTCGAGCGCGCGCAGCAGAAGGCCGGCAGCGTGCTCGGCGACATCAAGGGCCGCCTGCAGGGCGCGGTCGGTGCCCGCACCACCACCGGCGCGCCCGGCGAGCGCATCGAGTCGATCGTCGACGACGAGTTCGTCGGCCTGCGGCGCCTGGTCACCGCGCCCGAGGGTGGCAAGGCACCGATCGACGGCCTCGTGGCCCGGCTCGGCGAGCTGCAGGTGCTGCTCACCGCCACCGAGGCGGCGCTGAAGGGCGGCGGTGCGCCGGTGCCGTCGCCGCTGCCCACCCAAGTCAAGGCCGACGCCGCCAACTCGCCCGAGCCGGTGCGCTCGCTGCTCGACACCCTGGGCTCGACCAGCGCCCGGGTGGCGCTGATGCAGTTGCGCGAATCGCTGTCGCGCGACGTGCGCTCGCAGGTCGGCGAGTTCTGCATGCAGGCGGCCGCGGGCCGCTACCCGTTCGACCCTGCTGCGGCGCGCGAGATCACGCCGGCGGATTTCGCGACGCTGTTCGGCCCCGGCGGCAAGTTCGAGCAGATGCAGCAGAAGCTCGCGCCGTACATCGACACCAGCACGCGGCCGTGGAGCTTCCGGCCCGTCGAGGGCACGCCGCTGGGCACCGACCACGGCTCGCTGCCGCAGTTCCAGCGCGCGGCGGCGATCCGCGAGACCTTCTTTTCCGGCGGCACCGGTCCGTCGACGCAACTGGTGTTCAAGCCGGTCGAGATGGACACCTCGCTGAAGGAGTTCACGCTCGATGTCGACGGCCAGCTCGTGCGCTACGACCACGGCCCGCAGATTCCGCAGCCCGTGCGCTGGCCGGGTCCGCGCGGCACGAACGTGGTGCGCGTGATGGTGCAGCCCGCCGGCAGCACCGGCATGGTGGCCGACGGACCGTGGGCGCTGTTCCGCTTGTTCGAGCGCGTGATCTTGCAGCCCGGTGCGGCGCCGGAGAAGTTCCGCGCGATCTTCGACATCGATGGCCGCAAGGCGGTGTTCGACGTCACCGCCGGCAGCGTGCGCAACCCGTTCCGCTTGAAAGAGATGCGCGAGTTCTCGTGCCCCAACGGGCTGTAGTGTGATGTCGATCGACGACGCCCCGGGTTGGTACGGCAAGCTCGCGATGCTGGGCGACTTCGCGTCGCGCCGACTCGACGCTGCGTGGGTGCGCTCGTGCGACCAGTGGCTGAGCGCATGCGTGCAGGCGAGCCAGCTCGCGCTCGGCGAGCGCTGGCTGCAGGCCTACCTGTCCGCGCCGGTGTGGCGCTTCGCGTGGGCGCCGCAGGTGATCGACGAGCGCTGGTGGTTCGGCGTGCTGCTGCCGAGCTGCGACAACGTCGGGCGCTACTTTCCGCTGGTGATCGCGCAATCGCGCGCCGCGGCGCCGGCCGACCGCATCGCGCTCGACCACCTCGAGCTTTGGTGGTCGCACGTGGCGCACGCCGGCTCGGCGACGCTGGCCGACCATGCGACGCAAGAGGCATTCGAAGACGCGCTGCGCGGCGCACCGCCGTGGCCCGGCAGCGGCGGCAGCCCCTGGTTGCGCCCGCTGGCGGCCGGCGGCCGCCAGCGCTACGCACTCGCCGCGGGAGCCGGCGCCGGCGAGTTGGCCGCCGGCCTCGCGGCGGGCGTGCTGACGCAGCGGCTGGCGGGCTGCAGCCTGTGGTGGCCGCAGGCCCAGCCGGGGGCGGCCGGAAGCTGCACGCTGACGCAGGGGCTGCCGTCGCCCGACGCCTTCGAAGCGCTGCTCACCGGCGAGTGGTGAACCCCTAACCGCGTACTGCGGGGACACCGCGCGGCTTGGTGTCTTCGTTGTCGGGGTTGGTCACTTCGCCGGGGTCGCCGACCCACACCGCGATGGCGCTGTAGTTGTCCTGCCCGCGCAGCGCGCGCGCGTCGATCTGGTCGCGCATGTCGGCCAGCCACTGCCCGGGGTCGATCGCCTGCGACAGGCTGCGCGCCAGCGCGGCGTCGTCGAACAAGCCCCACCAGCCGTCGCTGGCCAGCAGGAACGCATCGCCCTCGAACAGCTCGACCGGCCGCACCACGGTGTTGGGGTCGATGTCGCCCTCCATGCCGAGCGCGGCCAGCAGCTGGTTCTTCTGCGGATGATCGTTCGTCTGGTCGGGCCGGATCAGCCCCGACTGCACCATGCGCTGCACGACGCTGTCGTCGGCGGTCACGACGTCGACCTGGCCGTGGCGAAAGCGGTACAGCCGCGAGTCGCCGACGTGCGACCACAGCACGTGGTGGCCGCCCGGCTCGATCCACAGCACGACGATCGTGCAATGCATGCGCGCGTCGGCGTGGCCGCTCTCCTGGTGGGCCAGCAGCTCGGCGTGCGCGCGCCGCACCAGCTCGGTCAGCGTGGCCGGCGCGAAGGCGGGAGCCTCGTCGCGCAACGCGCGCTCGACGCAGGCTACCGCGCGCTGCGCTGCCTCGGCGCCGCGGCGATGGCCGCCGGCGCCGTCGCACAGCACCGCATAGTGGCCGTTGCCCGCCTGCCCATGCGCGAGCGCATCCTCGTTGGCCTTGCGCGCACCTTGCTCGCTGCAGGCCGCGACCCTGATCGTGGTCATCTCTTGCCGCCCGCCTCGCGCCGCAGGCGCTCGACCTGCTGTTCGTAGGCCGCCAGGAAGGCCTTGCCGAACAGGGTGTGGAAGTCCTCTTGCGCCTCCGAGCGGATGGCGTCGTGATGCTGCAGGTACAAGTCCCACAGCCGCGCCTTGCGGTTCATCGGCAGCAGGCTGTCGAGCATCGACGTGCCCACCAGCTTGCGCTCGAGCGCCTCGGGCGCGAAGCGATCGAGCATGCCCTCGACGGCCGCGCGCATGCCGGCCACCGTGCCGATCGAGTGACCGACCAGGTCGTGCATCGCGTCGTTCATCGCCGCCGGGCCGTCGAGAAAGCCGCGCAACGGCGGCTGCAGCAACTGCTCGAGCCCGGCCTTGGCGTCGGGCGAGAACTTCAGCGGGTTGTTGTTGACCTGCCGGATCACGGTCATCCCGGCGCGCAACTCGTGCTTGGTGCTGGCGCGCACCGCGATCAGTTGCAGCGTGCCTTCGATCGCGCTGCGCAGGATCAGGCCGATCTCGCGCAGCCGCTGCCCCAGACCGCCGGCGGGCAGCGGCGAGGCGATGCCCGCGCCCTCGCAGAACGCGGCCCACAACGCCGCCTGCGGCGCAGCGCCCGCGTCGGGCACCCGCGTCGGCGCCTCGCTGGCTGCCGGGGGCGGCGGTGTCGACTGACGCGGCGGCTGCCAGGCATCGTGCAGTGCCGACAAGTGATCGGGCTGCGCCGGTGCCGCTGGCGCCGGCGGCGGGGCCGGGGCGAACATCGCCAGCGGGTCGCTCGACACCGCCGGGGCGCTCGACGCGGGCGCAGCAGCGCCACTCATGAAGTGCGCCAGCGGATCGTCGTGACTGGCTGCGCTCGGCGCACCGAGGCCGAACATGGCGTCGATCGACGGCGCAGCGGCCGAGGGCACCAGATCGGCAAACGGATCGACGGGCGGCGCGGCGGTGGCCACCGGCCTGGGCGGTGGCGCCGCGAAGGGATCGAAATCATCCGGCAGGCGCGCTGACGCGGGTGCGGCCGGCGCCACCGCCGCCGAGCGCGCGGCCACGCCTGCCGGTGGCGGCAGCAGGTCGGCAAACGGGTCGGTCGCTGGCGCACGCGGTGGCCCCGCGCTCGGCCCAGCGGCAGGGGTACCCAACAGATCGGCAAACGGATTGCTGCTCGAGACGCCGGGCGTGCCGCCGCCCAGCAGATCGGCGAACGCGTTGCCCGGCAGAGGTGCCGGCGCCGTGGGCACCGCGGGCGCCGGCGCCGGATGCACGGGCGGTGTCGAAAGGCGCTGCAGGCCGGGTCGCGTCGGGGCTTCGCTTTGCGCGGTGCCGACCTGCACCTTCAACAGGTATGGCCCGACGCGCAGCGCGTCGCCATGGGTGAGCGGGCAGGTCTCGCCGTGGCCGAGCGAACGCGCGCCGACGACGATCGGATTGGCCGACCCGACGTTGCGGATCATGAAGCCCTGGTCGTGCGACACCAACTCGGCCTGAAGCCGGGACACGTGGCGCTGTGGATCGGGCAGCGCCATCGTGTTGTGGTCGGCGCGGCCGATGGTGCCGCCGCGCGCGTCGAACACCGCGGTGATCGGTTGCGACAGCGGCTGGTCGTTCAGCGAGACGGCCACCAGGGTCAGGGTCATCGCCATGAGGCTCGCTCGTCGAGAGGCATCGGTCTGCGGGCGATCGTCGGTTGCGCGCGCACGGGCATCAACACACCAAAGTCACGCGCGCCATCACAGCGCACGCCTGCGCGGCGACGCGCCCGAGCTGCAGCAGGCCCACGTGTGGCGCGCGCACCAACATGCTGCGCAGATGTCGCAACAACGGCCGCTTCTTCGGCGTGTTGCTGTACCACCACGTGTACGATCGGGCGTTCGGCAACAACCAGTTGGGCAGGAGAAGAAGCAGCCATGGCGGGCCCGGCACAGCAAGCGAGACGGCGCGGCGCGACTCGATGCTCGCGATTCGATGCCGCAACGCCAATGGCCCAAAGTCACTGTCGCGATGTACTCCGGGCCGACTTGCAACCCAACGCAGCCCAGGGGGTCGCGATTGTCCGCACGATCGCCAGGTTGACCCCGCGCGGCGTGATGGCCGCACTGTGCAGCGCAGCGCTCTTCGCTGCCTGCCAGGCGCCCCCGAAGTCGGCCGTGTCGAGCGAGCAGGCGCCGCGCGGCGCCCAGCCTGCGCCGGCAGCGCCCCCACCGGTGACGGCGCCGGCCCCGCCGCCGCCCCCGCCTCCGGCCCCGCTCACCGAGGCCGAGATCCGGCAGCTGCTCGAAAGCGCGCGCAATCTGCTCGACCAGGGGCAGGAGGACGCGGCGGCAGCCGACCTGGACAAGGTGCTCCAGTCCGAGCCGAACCAGAAGGCGGCCAGCACGCTGATGCGGTCGATCCGCGACGATCCGGTTGCGCTGTATGGGCGCGAGTCGTTCCAGTATCGGGTTGCCGCTGGCGATACGCTGGCCGGGATCGCATCGCGCTACCTCAACGATCGCGACCAGTTCTATGGGCTGGCGCGCTACAACGGCATCAAGGTGCCGCGGCAATTGCCGGCCGGCGTCACGCTTCGGATTCCCGGCAAGCAACGCGCCCCCGCGCCGGCCACGCCCCCAGCGCCGCCAGCGCCGCCACCGGCAACGGCGCCGCCACCGGCGCCGACACCAGCGCCAGCGCCAGCCCCGACGCCCGTGCCTCCGCCGCCGCCGCAACCGGACCCCGAGGTGCAGCGCAAGGCGCAGATCGATCGGCTCAGCCGGCAGGCGCGCGCGTACATGGCGCGCCAGGACGTGTGTGGTGCCATCGGCGCGTGGGACGCGGTGCTGAAGCTCGATCCCGAGAACCGCACGGCGATCCTCGAACGCGAGAAGGCGCTCGACCTGAAGAAACGGCTTCCTGCCGCGAAGTGCTGAGCTGAGCGTTGCCCGGCCCCGCGGGGCGCCGGTCAGCCCGAGGGCGTACCGAGCGCCTTGAGCTTCTGCGCGGCCGCCTTGTGGCCGGGCTCGAGCAGCAGGCAGTGGCGCAGCGCAGCGATGGCACCCGCGCGATCGTTCGCTTCGAGTCGCTGCGCCTGGCGCCAGTAAATGTCGGCCAGTTGCGCGCGCGCGCGCGCGTCGCTGCGCGCCAGCGGAGCCAGCAGCGCGATCGCCGACTCGTATTCGCCCTGCGATGCGAGCATGCTCGCATGCTCGAGTTCGTTGCGACCCGTGCTCGCGGGCGGCCGCGACTGCGCCGACCGCGGCCCGACCAGGTTGCCTCGCCGAGTGCGTGCGCGTTCGATGTCACGCAGCGCGTCGGCGGCGGAGGTGTCGTCGGGCGCGACGGCCAGTGCCTCGAGGTAGAGCTTGATGGCGCCGTCGAGGTCGCCGCGCTGCCGCGCCTGGTGCGCGCGGGCTTCGCGGTCGGCGGCGGCGCTTTTCGCGGACGCCAGTGCGGCACCGCGCGCCTCGCGCGCGGCGGCATCGCCGGGCCGCAGCGCGAGCACGACATCCCACGCCCAGACCGCGTCGGCCCATCGGCCTTGTCGCGCCGCCGCCTGTGCTGCGTCGCGCTGCTGCCGCTCGAAGGCCGGCAAGGTGTCGGCCATCGGCGGTGCCGGCGCCTGCGCCGCCACGGCCGGTGCGGTGGCGGGCGGCGTCTCGGGCGCCGAGGCACAGCCGGCAAGCAGCACGATCGCGGCGCAGACCGGCGCCGATGAACCGCGCATCAGTGCCGCCTCGCGCCGTTGGCCGCGCCGCGCGACCAATCGAGTCGCGCCTTGAACTGCTCGAGGTCGGTGTCGCCGAAGATCATCACGCGCTTGAGCAGCAGCGGTGATGCGTAGAACGGGTTGCCGCCCGGGTTGACCGTGACCCCGATCTCGTAGCCGGCGCGATGCGTGGCTTCGAGCACCGTTTCGGTGGCGTCGCCGTACGGGTAGGCGATATAGCGCACCTTGGCACCGGCCAGCGAGCGCTCGATCAGCGCGCGCGGCTGACGCAGCTCGGTGTCGAGCCGGGCGCGGTTGCCTTCGACGTCCGACAGGTTGACGTGGCTCTTCGTGTGCGACTGGATGTCGACCAGGCCCGAGCGCTGCATCTCGTCGAGCTGCGCCCAGCTCAGGCCGTCGCGCGAGCCGATGAAGTCGGTGTAGACGAACAGCGTGGCCGGCACGTGGTACTTGCGCAGCAACGGCAACGCGTGGCGATACAGCGACTCGTAGCCATCGTCGAACGTGATCACCACTGCACCGCGCGGCAACGGCCGCCTGCCGGCCAGGAACGCGGCCAGGTCCGACAGCCGCACCACCGGGCGGCCGTTGTCGCGCAGCCATTGCAGCTGCGCTTCGAGCTTGGCCGGCGCGATGTCCATCTTCGACGTGCCTGTGCCGACGCGGTGGTAGCACAGGATCGGGACCGTCTGCGCCGTGCCGTCGGCAGCGATGCCCAGCGGGTTGGGCCACTGCAGCGGCACCACGATCGGCTGGCCCGGCGCGGGGCGGTGCGACAAGTCGGGGTTGCTCTCGTCGATCTCCCAGGTGCGCGACGCCGAGCCGAGAAAGCGTTCGGCAACGCCGGCCAGCGTATCGCCGTCGCGCCACACGTAGACGAGCAGGCGATCGTTGCGCCCGACCACGGTGCCCTGCGACGACGCGGCCGGTGGCAGCCCGACGGATGCCTCGACGGCCGGTGCCGGCGGCGCCGACGGCGGCGTGGCGCAACCGAGCAGGCCCGCGCCGAGCGCCGCGCACACGATGCCCACGCGGCAGCGCGCCGCCGCCGACGAGCGCGCTCTCATGACGGCGCTCGGGGTGCCGGTGGTGTGCGCGAGCGGGCGAGCGTGGCCGGCGAGGCGGGGGTGGCCGACGAGGCAGGGGTGGTCGACGAGGCAGGCGTGCGCCCAGCGTCGCGGTCTTGCAGCGACTGCGCCATCGCATCGAAATCGGCGAACAGAAGACCGAATTCGTCCTTGCGGTTCTCGGCGATGCGGTGCGTGAAGTTGCCCTTGGCGATCTCGTGCATCGACTCGCCGACCAGGCGGATCGGCTTGGCCAGCCAGTCGGCGAGGAAGTACATCGCCAGCGCCACTGCGGCCACGGTGATCACCAGCAGCACGGTCATCAGCGTGATCGACAACTGCGCCACCTGCGACAGCGGCTTTTCGGCGATGCCCAGCGCGACGCGGCCGACCAGCTTGTCCTGGAACGTGGCCGGTGCCTCGAAGCCGAGGATCGACTCGTTGTTGACGTGGTAGCGAAAAGCCGC
>DASURM010000136.1:0-2204 GCA_036280035.1 Burkholderiaceae bacterium
CTGTTCGGTGATGTCCGACACCATCAGCACGCGGTAGCGCACGGCGCCTTCGGGGTCGGGCACCGTGAAGACGCTCAGGTGCAGGGCACACGGATCGCCGTTGCGCCGGCGCTCGACCACCTCGCCGCTCCAGTGGCCGAGGCTGCGCAGTCCGGCCCAGATCGCGCTTTGCTGCTGGCGCGTCATCGCGTCGGTGGCCGGCGAGCTGAGCAGCGTCGGCACGGTACCGATCAGCTCGTCGCGCGCAACGCCGGTGATTCGGCTGTAGGTCGGGTTGACATCGAGGATGCGCAGTTCGGCATCGACGATCACCAGGCCCTCGTGCAGATTCTGGAACAGGCTGCTCGACAGCCGCTCGCGGTCTTCGGCGTTGCGCCGCTGTTGCACGTCCGACAGCGTGACCACCAGACGGGTCGGCCGCTGGCCGGCATCGCGGGCGGCCGCGGTGATGCGCAATTCGAACCATGGCCACGCGTCGCCGACCCGGATGCGCACCTGCCGCCACACCGAGTCGTGCGTCGGGTCGTCGAGCGAGTCGATCGCTGCCTGCACGTCGCTGCGATCGTCGCCGTGCACGCGCGACAACCAGGCCTCGAGCGTCGACGTGCGGCTGCCGTCGGGGTCGCCTAGCATGGTGCGCCAGCGCGCAGACGTGTACGGCACCCCGGCGCCGAGCGGCCAGTCGGCCACGCCGAGGTCGGCGCCGGTCAGCGCAAGGTCGAAGCGCTGCGCGGCGCTGCGCGCGCGGCCGGCAAACACATGCACCAGCAGCACCAGCGCCTGCGCCAGCGCGAGGCACGCCCACATCGAGCGCAGGCCCAGCGTGGCGGCGGCCTGGCCGAGCGGGCGCGAGCCGCCGGCCAGCAACGCGATCGCCAGCAGCGCCATCACCGCCAGGCCCGCGGCAGGCAGGGCAAGGTTGCCGCGCAGCGCGAGCCAGGCCAGCGCCACCAGCGGCAGCACCGCAAACGGCAGCAGCCCGAGCCGCGCGTTGGCCAGCGCATCGATCACCAGCCCGAGCGACAGCGCGATCGCCAACAGCAGCGCGGCATCGCCGATCCAGCGCGGCGAAGCGAGCCCCTGCGGTGCCAGCTGCGGCAGCGACAGCAGGGCGACGCCCACCACCAGCAGCCCGACCCCTTCGCCGAACCACCAGGTCAGCCAGGTGCCGGCGAGGTCGAGCACCTGGACACGCCCGGCCAGCGCCAGCCAGGTGGCGGCGTTGGCTGCGCTCAGCATCGCGCCGCCGCAGATCGCGGCACCCACCAGGAGCCAGAGGTCACGCGGCTGCTCGAGCCGAGAGTCGAAGCCGGCGCGGCCCAGCCAGAACGCTGCGAGGCAGGCACCGAGGGTCTGGCCGGTGGCCAGCGCAAGGGCCAGCGACCAGGACGCGCCGCCCCAGATGAAACCGCCGGCCAGGCCGAGCCACACGGCGGGGGTCACTTCGGGCCCCCAGCGCATCAGCGCAGCCCATGCGAGGCCGACCGCAGGCGCGAAGGTCGCGACCAGCCGCTGGTCGTCGGCGGTGGTGAGACCAAGCCGAGTCAACAGCAGGCAGGTCAGCAGCAACAGGCCGCCTCGCAGCGCGCCCTGCAGGCGCGGCAACGGCTCGATCGGCTTGGCCGCAACCACGGCGCGGGTCAGGTCGCCCGGGGCGTCACACCGCGAAGTCGCTCAACTGGCGGCCTTGGGCCAGCGCCGCCTGCAGCCACTTCGGCTGCAAGCCGCGGCCGCTCCAGGCGTTGCCGGTCGCGGGATCGCGGTACTTGGCCGGTACCTTGCCGCCCTTGCGCGGGCCGGCCCGGGCCCTTGCAGGGGCCGCGCCACCCCTGATGCCGAAATCGGCAGGCGTCAGGCCATGCTGCGCCATCAATTGTTTGATCTGAGCGATCGCGGCCGATCGCTCATGGTCCTGCGCCTCGGCGATGCGCTTCTCGAGCGCCGCCTTCTGGGCTATCAACTCGGCCAGACTCGTCATACGACCCCTGGGATATCGTCACCAGAGGGCAATATACCCAACATACCAGTATCGAAGAAGAGGGTCTGCCGCAGCCGAAGAAAGCCTCGAAAGCCTCGCACGATCAACGGCCTGAGGCCACCAACTGCTGAATGAGATCGTTATCGCGCGAGCCCCGGCACGATCCCATGTGGCGCTTATGTCGTGGGCGCCACATACCCAGCTGGCTTGTCGGCGCCGCCGCCGA
>DASURM010000137.1:0-4209 GCA_036280035.1 Burkholderiaceae bacterium
TCGGCCTGTACGGGCTGATGCTCGCGGTGGGGCCGCTGCTGGTGGGCGCTGGCCTGTGGGCGAGCGCGAGCCTGCTCGGCGCGTCGAAGGGCTTGATCGGCCACTCGCCGCCCTGGCTGACCTTTGCGCTCGGGTTGGGGCCGGTGGTGCTGTGCAGCGCGGGCCTGGCGGTCGTGTTCCGCTTGCTGCCGCATGCACCGGTGCGCTGGCGCGATGCCATCGTGGGCGGCTTGCTGGGTGGCATCGCGCTCGAACTGGGCAAGCGCGGCTTCGCCGCTTACCTGATCCAAGGGCCGACCTACCAGTCGCTCTATGGCGCGTTGGCCACGCTGCCGGTCTTCTTGCTGTGGGTGTACTTCTCGTGCTTCGTCACGCTGAGCGCGGCGCTGGTGGCCGCGCAGCTCGGCCGGGCCGCGGGGTCGCGCGCGCGGCTCCCCCGCAGCGGAGCGAGGGGAAGGCTGGCGCGAGGTTGACGGCGCGGGTTGCGCGCCGCCCAGCCGAGGCCCCGTGCAAGCAGCGCGCTCAGCGCGGGCCGCCGGGGCGCGCACCGGATGGCCTGCGTGCCGCGCCGCCGAACGGCGCCCGGCTGTGCTCGCCACCGAACGGCTGCTTCTTGCCGAAGGTCTTCTTCTTGCCCATGCCAGCCTTGGCGCCGAAACCGGGCTTGCCGAACGGCTTCTGACCGAACGGCTTCTCGCCCGCGGGCTTGGTCTGCGACTGCGGCTCGGGCCGCTTGGGCTCCAGGCCCGCGACCACCGCGGTCGGGATGCGCTGCGTGGTGAAGCGCTGGATGTGGTGAATCATCGCGGCGTCGCGGCGCTCGGCCAGCGTCACCGCCAGGCCGGCGCGCCCCGCGCGGCCTGTGCGGCCGATGCGGTGCACGTAGTCTTCGGCCTTCATCGGCAGGCCGTAGTTGATGACGTGGCTGATGCTGGGCACGTCGATGCCGCGCGCGGCCACGTCGGTGGCCACCAGCACGCGCAAGTCGCGCGTGCGCAGGCCGTGCAGCACGCGGTTGCGCCGACCCTGCGGCATGCCGCCGTGCAGCGAGGCCACGCGGTGGCCCATCTCGTACAGGCGCTCGGCCAGGCGGTCGGCGTCGCGCTGCGTGCTCGTGAAGACCAGCGCCTGATCGACCTCACGCGCGGTCAGCAGGTGGTCGAGCAGCGCGTTCTTGTGCTGCAGGTCGTCGGCCCAGTGCAGGCGCTGTTCGATGTCGACATGGGTGTCGGTGTGCGAGCCCACGTCTACGCGCTGCGGCTCGCGCAGCAGCGTTTGCGCCAGGCGCCCCACGTGGCCGCCGAAGGTGGCGCTATACATCACGGTCTGGCGCTCGGTCGGCAGGGCCTGGCCGATGAACGTGATGTCGTCGATGAAGCCCATGTCGAGCATGCGGTCGGCCTCGTCGAGCACCAGCATCTCAACGTTCGCGAGCACGGCCTTGCCCGAGCGCATGTGGTCCATCAGGCGGCCGGGCGTGGCGATCAGGAGGTCGAGAGGGCCGCCGAGCTGACGCAATTGCAGGCCGTAGGGCACGCCGCCGACCACGGTGGCCACGCGCAGGCCGCGCACGTAGCGGCCGTAGCCGAGTGCCGCCTTCGACACCTGGATCGCGAGTTCGCGCGTCGGCACCAGCACGAGCACGCGCGGGCCACGGATCTGGCCCTTCGTGGGTCGCTGCGCGGGATCGTTGCGCGCCGCGAGCACGCGCGTCAGAGCCGGCAGCACGAAGCTGGCGGTCTTGCCGCTGCCGGTGCTCGACGACACCATCAGGTCGCGGCCTTCGAGCGCGGGCGGGATGGCGCGCTGCTGGACTGCGGTGGGGTCGGTATAGCCGGCGTCGCGCACGGCGGCGAGCAGGGCGTGGTGCAGGTTCAGGGATTCGAAACTCATGATCGGACTCTTTCGCGAACGGGCGCGCAACGACACGCCGTGCGGCCCGCAAGCGGGACGCTCAAAAAGTCACCGGGAGATCAGTTCGCGCGTCGAGCACCGTGCCGGTGCGGCGCTGCGGGAACAGTCAAGGCGACGGCATCGCCGCCGACCGCACCGCTTGGCAAGCGCCATGGGCCTGAAGGCGCATGGCAGAGGTCAGAGGGATGAACGAAACGGCCGGACGCGAGTCCGGCCGAGGCGCGCAGTATAGCCGGCGTGGTACGCGTCGCACGGCGAGTCGCAGCTGACGATGAACTCGTCAGCCGCGCCGCGCCGCCTGGATCGCCGCGATGTCGATCTTGCCCATCCCCATCATCGCGTCGAAGGCACGCTTGGCCGCCGCGCGGTCGGGGTCGGCGATCGCGGCCATCAGGGCGCGCGGCGTGATCTGCCACGACAGGCCCCATTTGTCCTTGCACCAGCCGCACTCGCTCGCCTGGCCGCCGTGACCGACGATCGCGTTCCACAGGCGGTCGGTCTCGGCCTGGTCGTCGGTGGCCACCTGGAACGAGAACGCCTCGCTGTGCTTGAACATCGGCCCACCGTTGAGCCCGAGGCAGGGGATGCCCAGCACGGTGAACTCCACCGTCAGCACATTGCCCTCCTTGCCGGCGGGGTAGTCACCGGGCGCGCGGTACACCGCGCCGACTGCGCTGTCGGCAAACGTCTCGGCATAGAACCGCGCGGCATCGAGGGCGGTGCCGTCGTACCAGAGGCAGATCGTGTTCTTGGGGGTCATCTTCGTACTCCTGTGCGTGAAGGCGGCCGTCAAGGCTTGCAGCCGAACTCGGGCCCGTCGATCTGGCGCAGCTCGCACTCGATGTCCCAGCCGTCGCCGTGCACCTTCAAGAAGCGCCGCGTCAGCTCGACGGCCTCTTGCCTGGAGGCGGCCTCGACGATCGCGTAGCCGCCGATCACTTCCTTGGCCTCGACGAACGGCCCGTCCTGCACCGACAGCTTGCCGCCGCGCAGCCGCACGCGCACCCCTTCGGCGGTGGGCCGCAGCCCAGCGGTGCTCACCAGCTGGCCGGTGCCAGTCAGCTCCTCGATCAGCTTGCCCATGTCGCTCATGAGCTGCTCGCTGGGCACCTGGCCGGTGTTCTCCTGCAGGCGGATCATCGAAAGGAATCGCATGGCTCATCTCCTGGTCGTCGCGCGGCGGACCACTCCACCGCTTGGCGATCGACTATCCCCACGACGAACGAAGGCCGGTTGGATCGACAAGGCCGGCAGCTATCGCCCGAACCCGTCGGCCACCCGCACCGCGATCAGGTTCGGCGCCCCGCTGGCCAGCGCCGCGCGCAAGGCCGGTGCGAGGTCTTGCGGCTCGGTGACCCTCGTCGATTTCAACCCGAACGATGTGCCCAGTGCCACGAAGTCGATGTCGGGCTCGCGGATGTCCATACCGGTGAAGCGGTCGGTCTTGCGAAACGACACCAGCCGCTCCTTGATGATGCGGTAGCCGCGGTTGTCGGCGATCACGTAGGTGATCGGCAGCTTCTCGTGCGCCGCGGTCCACAGCGCCTGGATGCCGTACATCGCACTGCCGTCGCCGACGATCGCCGCCACCGGCCGCCCCGGCAGCGCCAGGCCGATGCCCACCGCGCCCGGCAGCGCGAAGCCGAGGCCGCCGCTGGCGAGGCCGTAGTAGGCGTGCGTGTCGCGCAGCGGCAGCATCTTCGGCAGGCTGTAGGTGCTGACCATGCCTTCGTCGACCACCACCGCGCCCGCGGGCAGCGCGTCGACGAAGCAGTGCACGAGGTACCGCGGGTCGATCGGCGTGACATGCGCCGCGTGCATCGCCTCTGCGCGCGCCTGCTCGCGCTGCGCCGTCCAGTTGGTCTGCTTCAGCCCGGCCAGCCGCGGGTGGGGCCGCGGCAGGTGCGCGAGCCGCGGCAGCAGCGCCTTCAGCGTCTCCGACACATTGGCCTGCACCGCGAGGTCGGTGCGGTAGTTCTTGCCCAGCTCGTGCGCGCGCTCCGACACGTGGACCACCGCCAAGCCCTCGGGCAGCGGCTCGACCGGGCTGTGCACCGACATGCGCAGCAGGTCGGCACCGAGGCAGAGCAGCAGGTCGTGCGGCTCGAGCAGCCCGCGCACCTGCGCTTGCTGGCGCGACAGCGCGCCCATGTACGCCGGGTGCTCGCTGGGGAAGGGCGCGCAGTAGGGGATCGAGTCGCCGTACACGGGCGCGCCGAGCCGCTCGGCGAGTTCGGCGGCTTCGGCGAACGCGTCGTGCTTCGCCAGCTCCTGGCCGGCGATGATCGCCGGGCG
>DASURM010000138.1:0-2282 GCA_036280035.1 Burkholderiaceae bacterium
CCGCCGCGTCGGCCGCGCCATCGACAGCGGAGCCAGCCGCGCCATCGGCGCCGGGACTGATCGCCGGCCGTTCGATCGCCGCAATGCCGGGGCCGTCGGAGCCCTCGACCCCGCGCGGGCCGCACCGCCCCGACCTCGCGGCCTACCTGGTGTTGCAGGGCGAGGTCTACGGCAACGGTCCGTTCGAGCGCGACGCGCAGCGCGCCGAGCTGGCGTTCAAGCAGGCGGCAGCGCTCGACCCGGGCTACGCGCTGCCGTGGGTGAGGCTCGGCCAGCTCTACCTGCGGCAAACCGACCCGCCGTGGCAGCCGCAGAGGCAGGGCCATGCACTGGCGCGCCAGGCGATCGACAAGGCCCTCGAGATCGAGCCCGATTCGATGCCCGCGCACGCGGCGCGCTTCCACTACCTGGTGCGCGTCGAGCATGCCTGGGCCGCCGCGCGCGCCGAACTCGACCGCATGCGCGCCATCGACCCGCGCGATTCGCTGCTGCTGCCCGAGTGCGAAGCCAGCTTCGCCAGCATTGCCGGCAACCTGACCGAGGCCATCAAGATCCAGGGCCAGATCGCGCATCGCAACCCGCTCAACGCCGCGGCGATCGGCACGCTCGCGTTCTACCTGCTGCACGGCGATCGCTTCGAGGAGTCGCTGGCGCTGCTGCGCCAGGAACTGCGGTTGAACCCGCACGCAGTGGACAACCATGCCCTGGCCGGCGTCAACCTGGCGCTGCTGCGGCGCGCCGACGACGCGCTGGCCGAAGTGGCGCTGGAACGTCACCGGCGCGACCGGCTGTGGGCGCTGGCGATCGTGCAGTGGCTCGCCGGCCGGCGCGAGCAGTCCGACGGCGCGCTGGCCGAGTTGCAGCGCGCGCCGCAGCGCAACGCCTACGCCGTCGCGCAACTGCACGCGCTGCGCGGCCAGAATGGCGTCGCGCTCGACTGGCTGGGGCGCGCGTGCAGCGAGCGCCAAGGCGGCTGCGAAGCGCTGAAGAGCGACCGCTTCCTGCGCGGGCTGCGCGACGAGCCGCGCTACCGCGCGCTGCTGGCCAAGCTGAAGCTGAGCGACGAATAGCCCGGCTCAGCTCGGGCTCAGCACCTCGCGACGCATCTGGGTCGCGCCCTGTCATGCTATGCTTCATCCCATACCGTGCAGTATGGGTACCCATATGAAAACCACGATCGACATCGCCGATGCGCTCTTGCAGGATGCCAAACGGGTCGCCGCCAAAGAGGGGTTGACCGTGCGAGCCCTGGTCGAGCAGGGCCTGCGACGCGTCCTCGACGAGCGCAAGCGGGACAAGCCGGGTTTCAAGCTCAGAACGGCCGCGTTCAAGGGCCGTGGGCTGCAACCCGGCATCTCGGGTGACTTCGACCGCTTGCGCGAGCTGGCCTACGAAGGCCGCGGCTCGTGATCGCTGTCGACACCAACCTGCTTGTCTACGCCCATCGGGTCGATGCGGAGTTTCACGCCGAGGCGCTGGCTCGCATCACCGCGCTGGCGGAATCGACCGCCGCATGGGCCATTCCCTGGCCCTGCCTGCACGAGTTCTACGCCATCGTCACGCATCGGCGCATCTACGCACCGCCGACGCCGCCGGCACGCGCGCTCGATCAGATCGCGGCGTGGCTGGAGAGCCCGTCTCTTGTCTTGCTGGCTGAATCCGCAGGGCACTGGTCGACGCTCAAAGCGCTGCTCGCGAGCGCCCGCATCCAGGGTTCGCTGGTCCACGATGCCCGCATCGCGGCGTTGTGTTTGCAGCATGGCGTGACCACGCTATGGACGGCCGATCGCGACTTCGCACGCTTTGCACCGTTGCAGGCGGTCAACCCGTTGGTGGCTCGGACCTGACTGCACGACGCCGTTGCGCGCCGCGCTCAGGCGGTGCCGATTACGCCGCGTCGGATCTGGTCGCGCTCGATCGATTCGAACAGCGCCTTGAAGTTGCCTTCGCCGAAGCCGTCGTCGCCCTTGCGCTGGATGAACTCGAAGAACACCGGCCCGAGCAGCGTTTCGGAGAAGATCTGCAGCAATAGCCGCGGCTTGCCGCCCTTGACGGAACCGTCGAGCAGGATGCCGCGCGTCTGCAGCTCGGCCACCGGCTGGCCGTGGCCGGGCAGCCGCTCGTCGAGCATCTCGTAGTACACGTCGTTGGGCGCGCTCATCAGCGGGACGCCGGCCAGCGCGAGCTTGTCGATGGTGGCGAAGATGTCGTCGGTGAGCAGCGCCACGTGCTGGATGCCCTCGCCGTTGAACTTCATCAGGAACTCTTCGATCTGCCCGCTG
>DASURM010000139.1:0-2031 GCA_036280035.1 Burkholderiaceae bacterium
CGAATACGAGATCGAGGCGGACGCGGCGTGCACCGCAGCGTTGAACGACTCCCTCAGGATCAGCCATCGCGTTCAGCTGAACGCGCCCGAGCGTCGGAAACCAGTCCGTCTATGGCGGTCGCTCGAGTTCTATCCCCCTGCCCGCTCGCGCGCTATCCGCACCTGCAGTGGCCGCGTGGTGTCGAGGTGGATGTCGCGCTGCGGGAAGGCGATTGAAATGCCTGCGTCGGCCAGTGCCGCCTCGATCATGAAACGAAGGTCGCTGGTGATCGCTGGGCCGCCAGCGCCGCTCCTGATGTCGATCCAGATGAACAATGCGAAAGTGAGCGCGTTGTCGCCGAAGTCTTCCAACAGCACCTGCGGCGGCGGTTGCTTGAGCACCTCGCCGTGGCGCTCGGCGCATGCGCGGATGAGGTCGGCCACCTGACGAGTGGGCGAGCCGTAGGCCACGCCAACACGCACCACGCGGCGCACGCGGCGGTTGCCCATCGTCCAGTTGCTGACCCGGCTTTCCAGCAGGGTCGAGTTCGGCACGATGGCATCGACGCCGTCGTAGCCGGCGATGGTCGAGGAGCGCAAATTGATCTCGGCCACCGTGCCCGAAAAGCCGTCGATCTCGACCGCATCGCCAACCTGCACCTGGCGCTCCATCAACAGGATCAGCCCGCTGATGAAGTTCTTGATGATGGTCTGGGTGCCGAAGCCAACTCCGATGGCCAGCGCGCCGCCGAAGAAGGCAAACACGGTCAACGGGATCTGCGCCAGGTTCAGCACCAGCACCAGCAGCACGAATCCGAAAGCCGTCATCGTCCAGCGGCGAATGGTGCGGGCCTGCCGGGCGTCGATGCCAAAGCGGGCGGTGAGCGTGCGCTCGAGCCGGCGCGCCAGCTTCGAGGTGAGCCAGTAGCCGACCAGGAAGATCAGCAGCGCGCCGATGCTCTTGCCCACCGTGACGCCGCGCTTGGTGGTGATCTTCTGGCCCTGCACCTCGACCGAATCTTCGACTGCGAACAACTCGAAGCCCCACACGGCCTTGAGCACCGCCAGGGCGCGCGCCCCGAGAGCGGCAGCCTGGTCCTGCCACGGCCGCTGCGCGCGGTCCTGCCCGATGTCGGTCAGCCAACGTCGCAACGTGCGGTCAATGCGCTCGATCTCGTCGACCAACTGCTGCGCGCGCAGCGCGCGCTGGCTTAATGCATCGGCTCGGGCCGACTCGTAGCGCAGCACGTCGGGCTCGCTGGCTGCGCGCTCTTGCTGCGCTGCCTGTTCGGCCTGGTCCGCCTGCACGGTCTCGATCTGCCCGCGCGCAACGGTGCGCCAGGTGCTGAGACCGCGGTGCAGGTCGCGCAGCGCGTCGGCGGCGGCCTGCCGGCGCGCGGCATCCGGCGCGTTGAGGGCATCGAAGCGCGCCTGCCACATCTCGACCATCGCAGCCGATAGGCGGCTCAGCGCGGCTTGCGTCTCGGACTCGCGGCGCGCGGTGTCGACCGCCGCGCTCAACGCGCGCAGTTGTGCCTCGGCGGCGTTCAGTCGGGCCGGCGAGGCTGCAGGCACGGCTACCCGCAGCGCCTGCAGCGCGCGCTCGGCGGCTGCGGCCTCGCGGGTGCGCTGGTCCGCCGCCGTTTGCGCGGCCGCGGCTGCCTTGTCGAACCGTGCCTGCCGCGCCTGCTCGCTGCGGCCAATCTGCTCCAGGTCGGCCTCGGTGAAGGTCATGCGGTCCTTCACCGTCTGCAATTGCCGCTGCAGCAACAGCAATCGCTCCTGTTCGGCCTGGGCTCTCGCTTCGGCCAATTCGCGGTCGCGTGCGATCGCTGCAGCGGTGGCGGCGGTGGCGCTGGCGGCCCAACTGGCAGCGCGGGCACGCCACTGAGCAGCCGCATCGCCTGGGTGAGCGCGCGCGTCTTCCTCGGCACGCCGGGTGGCCTCGGCGCCCCGCTGCATGGCGTTCTGCAGTTGGTCGAATTCACGCGCACTCATGGCCTGGGTAGCGCTGGCGATCTCGATGCGGGCCTTCAGTGCATCGATCTGCTG
>DASURM010000140.1:0-4555 GCA_036280035.1 Burkholderiaceae bacterium
AGCGAAAAGGCGTTGCCGATACTCGGGCCACGGAGAACTCCCGTGGCCACGCTCGCTGTCGTCCCCCGCGCTAGCCTGCCGCGCTGCCATTGCGGCGCGGCGTGCGCGGTGTTGCGCGCGCGCCCACGACGCCGATGACGCAGGCCGCGCGGCCTGCCGCCGGCACGCGCCGCGTGTGGCGCACCCTTCTCCTGTCGTCGCTGGGCGCCTCGCTGCTGGCTGGCGCCGCTTGGGCGGACTCCGGCCCGCACGGCTTCATCGTCGAATTGAAGAACGCGCCGGCGCACACCGAACCGGCGCGTGACGTGACCGCGCTGAGCGCACGCGGCGACCCCGCGGTGCTGCAGCGCGAGCGGCTGCAGCGGGTGATCGCCGCCGCTGGGCTGGCCTCGCAGCGCGCACCCGCGGTGCGGCCGCAGGGCCGCGCCGCGCACGTGCTCGACTTCGGCCGCGCGCTGTCGCCGGCCGAAACCGAGGCGATGCTCGAGGGCCTGCGCGCATCGCCCGAGGTGGCGTGGGCCGAGCCCAACGACCGCGAGTCGCTGCAGCAGAGCACGACGCCGAGCGACCCGTTCTTCCCCGGCACCGCAGGCCAGTGGTGGCTGCAGCCGGCCGGCGGCAGCGACGCCAACGCCATCGACGCGCGCCTGCGCGGCGTACCCAACCTGCAGCGCGCCTGGGCCACCACCACCGGCAGCGCCGAGGTGCCGGTGGCCGTGCTCGACACCGGTGTCACCGCGCACCCGGAGCTGCAGGGCGCGTGGCTGCCCGGCGTCGACATGGTGAGCGAACCGGCGATGGCCAACGACGGCGACGGCCGCGACAGCGATCCCAGCGACCCCGGCGACTGGGTGTCGGAGTCCGACCGCGCGACCGACTCGCTCGCGAACTGCGAAGGGCACGACAGCTCGTGGCACGGCACGATCGTCAGCGGCATGCTGGCGGCGCATACCGACAACGGCGAGGGCGTGGCCGCGGTCGGCTGGCATGCACGCCTCGTGCCGGTGCGGGTGGCCGGCAAGTGCGGCGCCGAAGTGGCCGACATCGTCGACGGCATGCGCTGGGCCGCCGGACTGTCGGTGCGCGGCGGCAGCGCCTGGCTGCCGCGCAACCTGCATCCGGTGCGCGTGATCAACCTCAGCTTCGGCGGCCGCAAGCCGTGCAGCCGCGCCTACCAGAGCGCGATCGACGAGCTGCGCGCGCTTGGCGTGCTGGTGGTGGCGGCGGCCGGCAACGCGCCCGGCATGGTGACGCGGCCGGCCAACTGCCGCGGCGTGGTCGCGGTGGCCGCGCTCAACCGCGACGGCTTCAAGGCGCACTACTCGGGCTTCGGGCCCGAGGTCGCGCTGGCCACCGCCGGCGGCGACGATGCCGGCGGGCCGACGGGCGCGTGGCTAGGCGACGGCGGCCTGCTCAGCTTGTACAACGCCGGCGCCACGGCGCCCGGCGAGGGCATCTACGCGCGCAGCTTCGGCACCAGCTTCGCGGCACCGATCGTGGCCGGCACCGCGGCGCTGATGCTGGCGGTCAACCCGGGGCTGACGGTCGATCAGCTGGCGCGGGGGCTGGCCGAGTCGGCGCGCCCGCACGTGCTCTCGCCGTGGCTGGCGCAGTGCTCGGCCGCCAATTCGGCCACTTGCCTGTGCAGCGCCGCGACCTGCGGTGCCGGCATGCTCGACGCCGAGCAGGCGCTGTTCTACGCCCGCGACCCGGCGGCCTACGTGCGGCCGGCGCAGCGCGCCGAGGTGCTCGACAACCCCGAACTCGCGGCGGCATCGGCGGCCGGGCCGCTGGCCGCGCCCGACGCGCCCGCCGAGTTCGAATCCGACGCGCCCGGCGGCGGCGCCAGCAGCGCGCCGTGGCTGGCCCTGCTTGCGCTGGCGTGCGCCGCGCTCGGCGCTCCGGCGGGCCGCCGGTCGGCAGCCCGCGGGCCGGCCGTCCTCACTGGGGCACCCTTGCGGCCTTCGGCCGCTTCCCGCCGAGCGGGATTCGCCCCCTTCGGAGCGGCCGGGCGGGGGCTCACTGGGGCACCGCGCAGGGCCTGAAGCCGGCCCCGGCCGGCGGCAGGTTGAGCTGCGTCAGGCGCGCCGCCAGCTCGCCGTCGGCGCGCTCGACGCGCAGCTGCGTCACCACGACCGGGTTGCTCACGGTCACCACGCGCGCGGCCTTGACGCCTTGCTGCACCAGTTGGGCCTGCGCGGCATCGGCGGCGGCGCGCGTGTCGTAGCGGCCGAACTGCAGGCCGGGCTGCAAGTCGGGCGAGTTGCGTACCTCGTCGACTTCGAGTTGCTGGCGGCGCAGCTCGTCGCGACGGCGCGTCAGCGCCGCGTCGTCGGCAAAGCGGCCGAGGTAGACGATGAACGAGCCGCCGCGCTCGGAGCGCTGCTGCGTCCATTCGAGGCTCGGCAGATCGAGCGCGCGCAGCGCGCGTTCGGCCGCCGCCACTTCGCTGGCGGCCAGCGGCCCGGCTTCGAGGCACACCGAGGCATCCGGGTCGGACACCGCGCCGGCCTTGCCGTGCAGGCGCTGGACGGCGGCCGCCTGCAGCGCGGCGCTCGCCGCCGTGGGGCTGATCAGTTGCACCGCGTCGGGTCGCACCTCCTGCTTCAGTCGGTCGGGCTCGCGTTCGCCGCCGCGGCTGAAGCCGGGCAGCAGGTCGATCGACCACGCGAGCACCAGCAGGTTGGCCAGTGCCAACGCGATCACGAGGCCGCGCATCATCGCGATGGCTCCGGGCGCACGCTGACGTCGCCGACGCCCACCGTGCGCAGCGCCGGCCCGACGCGCAGCTGCAGCGCACCGCTGGCATCGATGCCTTCGGCCACGCCCTGCGGCAGGTCGTCGAGCGTGGTGGTGACGACGCGGCCGCGCAGGCAATCGCGGCGCTCGAAGCGTGCCTTGAACGGCGCGAAGCCTTCGCGCTGGAACTGCAGCACCGCCTCGACCCACGGCCTTGCGATGCGCGCCAGAGTCGCCGGCGGATCGATTCCGGGCACGAACTCCTGCAGGAAGGCAACGCCCAGGTGCGCGTCGGCCACCGGCTGGGCCGCGACGTTCAGGCCGACGCCGATCACCGCCATGCGCTGGTGGCCGACCGGCACCGATTCGATCAGGATGCCGCCCATCTTGCGCGGCTGCGCGCCCAGTTCGATGCGCATCAGGTCGTTGGGCCACTTCAAGCCGATATGCGCACCGTCGACGGCGCAGGCAGGGTCGAGCGCGTCGGCCAGCGCCGCGCCGATCGCCAGCGACAGCCCCGACCAGTCGGGCGGCGAGAACGGCAACGCGAGCGAGCAGGTCAGCGATGCGCCTGCGCTCGACTGCCAGCTGCGCCCCCAGCGGCCGCGGCCGCGCGTCTGCTGCTCGGCCACCAGCAGGCACGGCTGCGTGTCGCCGACGCGCCGGCCGTGTCGCGTGGCCTCGAGCAACGGCATCGGGCCGCTGATCGGCGGCTCGAGCTCGCCCGGCCGCGACGGCACCGCGTCGGCCACGCCGCCGGAGCGCCGCGCCCGCTCGACCAGCTCGGTGTTGGTCGACTCGCAGCGCGCCGTCACCTCGATGGCCAGGCCCGGCAGCAGCGTCGACAGCTCGCGCCACAGCGGCTCGGTGTTCCACGACTGGACGACGGGCTCTTGCATGGCTCTCGGGGCAGCCGCATTGCGACGACGCGGCGCACATGGCCGCGCCCGCAGCGGAGAAGCTAGCGCTTGGGCGCGAGCATCGTGCCACGGCAGCGGCGCGCGCCGCAACGACATGCAAACTGTTTTTTCACTTTCGGCGTGTAGCGCTCGTCGATCACCAGCCCGTAGTCGTAGAACAGCTCTTCGCCCGGCTCGATCGCGCGCAGCGCCTTGATGAACACGCGATGTCGCTCTTCGTCGACGTCGGACTCGCAGTTCGGGTTGCAGGCGTGGTTGATCCAGCGCGCCGCGTTGCCGCCGACGGCGGCGTCGATCACGTGCTCCTCGTCGATGTGGAAGAAGAACGTGTGGTCGGGGTCGCTCGGGTCGTGCGGGTGGCGGCGCTCGGCCTGCTTCCAGGTGATCATCTGGCCCTTGTACTCGATGATCACCTCGCCCTTGGCGATCGGCCGGATCGCGTAGACACCGCGCCCGTGCACGCCCGAACGCCGCACCTGGATACGGCGGCGGTCGACGGCCGGCTCGCGCGGGGCGGTTTGGGCAGCGCCCTGGCCCGGGCGGCGGAACTGGCGGCGGTGGTTGGCGTTCATTGGGTACATTGAAATCACAGGCGCGCGCGTGCGTGCGCGCGCGAGACGGGGCATTGTAGGCAAGGCCCCAGACCAACCGAGCGAGATGAGCAAGTCACTGATCATTGCGGAGAAGCCCAGCGTTGCGCAGGATCTCGTGCGCGCGCTGACGCCGACGGCCGGCAAGTTCGACAAGCACGCCGACCACTTCGAGAACGAGCGCTACGTCGTCACCTCGGCGGTCGGCCACCTGGTGGAGATCAAGGCCCCCGAGGCCTACGACGTCAAGCGCGGCAAGTGGAGCTTCGCGCACCTGCCGGTGGTGCCGCCGCACTTCGACCTGGC
>DASURM010000141.1:0-5454 GCA_036280035.1 Burkholderiaceae bacterium
GCCGAGCGCGGCCGGTAGCTGATCACCACCGCCGTCAGCGCGGCGCGGTGGCGGCCGTACTTGCCGTAGATGTACTGGATCACCTCCTCGCGGCGCTGGTGCTCGAAGTCGACGTCGATGTCGGGCGGCTCGTTGCGCTCGACGCTGACGAAGCGCTCGAACAGCAGCTCGCTGCGCGCCGGGTCGACCTCGGTGATGCCCAGGCAGTAGCAGACCGCCGAGTTGGCCGCGCTGCCGCGGCCCTGGCACAGGATGCCCTGCTGCTTGGCCCAACTCACCACGTCGGCCACGGTGAGGAAGTACGGCTCGTAGCGCAGCCGCGCGATCAGCGCCAGCTCGTGCTCGATGCCGCTGCGCACCTTGGGCGGCACGACGGCGGGAAACCGCCGGCGCGCACCAGCCTCGGTGAGCGCGCGCAGCCAGCTCGCGGGCGTGTGGCCCTCGGGCACGATCTCCTGCGGATACTCGTAGCGCAACTCGTCGAGCGAGAACGCGCAGCCCGCCGCGATGCGCACCGTGGCCGCCAGCCAGTCGGCCGGGTAAAGCGCCGCCAGCCGCTGGCGCGAACGCAGGTGCGCCTCGGCGTTGGGTTCGAGCGCGAAGCCGCACTCGGCCACCGGCTTGGCCAGCCGCGTGGCGGTGAGTGCGTCCTGCAGCGGCTTGCGCGCGCGCACGTGCATCAGCACGTCGCCGGCGGCCACCAGGGCCAGGCCGGTGAGCGCGCTCAGCCGCTCGGCGGTCTCGACGCGCTGCGCGTCGTGCGCATGGTGCAGCAGCTCGACCGCCAGCGCCGCGCGATCGAGGCCGAACCAGGTCTTGAGCCACATCGCGTGCGCGAACTGCGCCTCGAACGGCAGCACCGAGTCGACCACCATCAGCGCAAAGCAATCGGGCAGGCCCGCCAGGTACGGCGCATGCGGCACGCGGCCCTCGACATCGCTGGCCCACGCGGTGTAGCTGCCCTTGTCGGCGCGGCGGCGCGCCACGGTGATCCACTGCGCGAGGTTGCCGTAGCCGCGGCGCGATTGCGCCAGCAGCACCAGCCGTGGGCCAGGCTGCCCGTTGGCCACCGCCGGCGCCAGCCGCATTTCGGCGCCGACGATCAGGTGCAGAGCGAGCCGTTTGGCCTCGCCATGCGCGCGCACCACGCCGGCCAGCGAGCACTCGTCGGTGACCGCCAGCGCCGTGTAGCCCAGCTCGTGCGCGCGCGCCACCAGCTCGTGCGGATGCGAAGCCCCGGTGAGGAAGCTGAAGTTGCTGCGGCAATGCAGTTCGGCATAGGCAGGCAGGCTCGGCGCGGGCCCACCCGCCTCGCCGCTGGCGGCGCTGGCCATGGCGAAGAACGACTCGATTCGGATAACTGGTTTTGCATCCAGTATTCATCCTTGGGATCAGGTTCGTCAAGGCCTCGCGGCGCACACCAGGGCGGCCCACAATGGCCGCCACCATCCACCCGAGGAGCCGTCATGACGTTCACCCTCACCCGCCGCCAGATCGCGATCGGCACCCTGACGCTGGCATTCGGCGCGGCCGCCGTCGTGGCCGGCGTGTTCGCCTCGTCGCGCACCGCGCAGGCGCAGCCCAGCACGTCGGTGCTGGCGCAGCAGCCACCGTCGGCGTGTGCGTGCGCGCAGGCGGTGCCGATCTTCGGCGGCAGCGGTGGGCCGCAGATCGCGAGCTGCCAGTGCGGCGGCCTCAACTGCGCAGCAGCCACCGCGGCCGGCGGCGTGGTGCTGCAGTGCGCGCGCTGAAGGCGCCTCAGCGACGCGCGGCGATGCCGCGCCAGAACGACAGCACCGCCACCACGCCGAACGCGCCCAGCAGCAGCAGCAGTTCGCGGTAACCGCCGAGCGCGAGCAGCAACGCAGCGGTGCTCACCGGTGCCCCGGCGCGCGCGAGCAGGCCGATGCCGGTCATCGCGCCGCTGATGCGCCCGACCTGCGCGCGGCCGAAGACCTCGGGGATCAGCCCGCCGCGCACGATCGTGATCAGCCCGTTGACGGCACCGAACAGCGCGGCGAACAGCCACAGCACCCACGGCGAGCGCGCCAGAGCGAACAGCACGAGCGCGATCGGCAACCCGGTCAACACCACGGCACCGAGCAGCCGCATCGACCACGCGCGGCCGAGCGCCGCAAAGAGCAAGCGCCCGGCCACCTGCGCCGGGCCCACCCACACCACGACCGAGAGCGCCTCGCCCTGGCTCAGGCCCTTCGAGGCGAGCGCCGGCATCATGTGGGCCCACAGCGCGCCGTTGGTGAAGAAGTAGAGCGTGAAGGCCAGCGTCAGCAGCCAGAAGGTGGACTGATGCAGGGCCTGTCGCAAGGTGTTGTCGCGCTCGTCGGGCTGGCGAGCCGCGGCCGCGCCACCAGCATCGTCGCCACGCACCGCCCACAGATGCAGCGGCAGCACGACGACCAGCATGACCGCGGCCATCGCCAGCAGCGTGCCGCGCCAGCCGAGCGCCGGCATCAGCCACGCCACCGCAGGAAACGACAGCGTGCTGGCAAACCCCGCCACCAGCGTCAGCGCGGTGATGCCATGGCGATAGCGCTGCGGGTAGCGCTTGGTCAGCACGATGAACGCCGGGTCGTACAGCAGCATCGCCATCGCCACGCCGAGCAGCAGCCACGCCGCGTACAACTGCCACGGCTCGCGCACCAGCGCCCAGGCGCACAGGCCGATGCCCCCCAGCACCGTCCCGCCGGCCAGCACTGCGCGGCCGCGCCCGCGGTCGATTGCCGCGCCCACCGCATACGAGCCACCGGCCCAGGCCGCCAGCCCGACGCTGAACGCGCCCATCAAGGTGGCTTCGCTCCAGCGCAGATCGTCGCGCATCGGCAGCACGAACGACGAGAAGCCGTAGTACAGCGCCGCCCACACCAGCAGCTGCGCGATCGCCAGCGCAACCACCACCCCGGCAAAGCTCGGGTGGCGCGGCGCGTCGTTCATCTCGACGATTGTCGCCGCCCCGCCGCTGTCGCCGCAGGGACAAACGCGCGCGACGGGCGCGTGCTACAACTACCGGCTCGAGCGTTCGCCACCAGGAGACCCGACCATGGACCTGAACTTCACCGCCGACGAACTCGCGTTCCGGCAAGAGGTGCGGCAATGGGTGGCCGACAACCTGCCCAAGGACATCAGCCACAAGGTGCATCACGCGCTGCGGCTGTCGCGCGACGACATGCAGCGCTGGGCCAAGATCCTCGGCAAGAAGGGCTGGCTCACGTCGGCCTGGCCCAAGCAGTTCGGCGGCCCGGGCTGGAGCGCGGTGCAGAAGCACCTGTTCGAAGAGGAATGCGCGCGCGCCGGCTCGCCGCGCGTGGTGCCGTTCGGGCCGGTGATGGTGGCGCCGGTGATCATGAGCTTCGGCTCGCCCGAGCAGCAGAAGCGCTTTCTGCCGGGCATCGCCTCGGGCGAGGTGTGGTGGAGCCAGGGCTACAGCGAGCCGGGCGCCGGCTCCGACCTCGCCAGCCTGAAGACGCGCGCCGAGCGCCGCGGCAACACCTACCTCGTCAACGGCCAGAAGACCTGGACCACGCTCGGGCAGTACGGCGAGTGGATCTTCTGCCTGGTGCGCACCAGCACCGAAGGCAAGCCGCAGACCGGCATCAGCTTCCTGCTGATCGACATGAAGTCCAAGGGCATCACGGTGCGGCCGATCGTCATGCTCGACGGCGAGCCCGAGGTCAACGAGGTGTTCTTCGACAACGTCGAGGTGCCCGCCGAGAACCTGATCGGCGACGAGAACAAGGGCTGGACGTATGCCAAGCACTTGCTGGCGCACGAGCGCACCAACATCGCCGACGTCAACCGCGCCAAGCGCGAGATCGAGCGCCTGAAGCGCATCGCCAAAGCCGAAGGCGTATACGACGAGCCGCGCTTCCGCGACCAGATCGCGCTGCTCGAAGTCGACATCGTCGCGCTCGAGATGCTGGTGCTGCGCGTGCTGAGCGCGGAGAAAAGCGGCAAGCAGAGCCTCGACATCGCGGGCCTGCTGAAGATCAAGGGCAGCGAGACCCAGCAGCGCTACACCGAGCTGATGATGCTCGCCGCCGGTCCGTTCGCGCTGCCCTATGTGCGCGAGGCGATGGAGGCCGGCTGGCAGGGCGACTGGTTCGCGCGCTTCGGCGACTGCGCGCCGCTGGCGTCGAACTACTTCAACTACCGCAAGACCACGATCTACGGCGGCAGCAACGAAGTCCAGAGAAACATCGTGGCCCAGACGGTTCTCGGCTAAGGAGCGCGAGCATGGATTTCGACTTCACCGACGACCAACTCTCGCTGCGCGACGCCGTCGCGCGCTGGGTCGACAAGGGCTTCTCGTTCGAGCGCCGCCACGCCATCGCCAAGAGCGGCGGGCGCACGCGCGATGTCTACGGCGAGCTGGCCGAACTCGGCCTCACCGGCATCGCGGTGCCCGACTCGCACGGCGGCATGGGCTTCGGCCCGGTCGAGGCGATGGTGGTGATGGAAGAACTCGGCCGCGGCCTGGTCAACGCGCCGTTCGCCGCCGGCGCGCTGGTGGCGCCGATGCTGCTGGCCGCAGCGCCGGCGGCGCTGCAGTCGGCTTGGCTGCCGCGCATCGCGTCGGGCAAGGCGCTGGTCGTGCTGGCGCATCAGGAGCGGGCGTCTCGCTATCGCCTGAGTCAAGTGGCCGCATCCGCCAAACGTGTCGGCAACGGCTGGCAGCTCAGCGGCCACAAGAGCGTCGTGCCCGCGGCCGATGAAGCCGATGCGTTCATCGTCCCGGCACGCGTCGGCGCCGGGCCGTCCCAAGCCGACGGCTCCCCCTCGGGGGGACGCGAGCGCAGCGAGCCAGGGGGCGCCAACGTCTCAGGTGCGCAAACCGATGCATCGGGCATCGGCCTGTTCCTGGTCGAAAAAGGTGCCAAGGGGTCGCAGATCCAGGCCTACCCCACGCAAGACGGCGCCCGCGCCGGCGAGTTGAGGCTGGCCGACACGCCCGCCTCCGCGATCGAGGAGAACGGCTTCGCCACGCTCGAACGCGCAGTCGACATCGGCATCGCGGCGGCCTGCGCCGAAGGCGTCGGTGTAATGGACAAGCTGGTCGCGCTGACGGTGGAGTACATGAACACGCGCAAGCAGTTCGGCACCACGCTGGCCACCTTCCAGGCGCTGCGCCACCGCATCGCCGACGTCAAGATGCAGCTCGAACTCGGCCGCTCGATGAGCTACTTCGCCAGCCTCAAGCTCGGCGAGCCGGCAGCCGCGCGGCGGCGCGCGCTGTCGCAGGCCAAGGTGCGACTGGGGCAATCGATGCGCTTCGTCGGCCAGCAGTGCACGCAGCTGCACGGCGGCATCGGCCTCACCGACGAGTACATCGGCAGCCACTACTTCAAGCGCCTGACGATGCTCGAGCTGACCTTCGGCGACACGATGCATCACCTGGGCGAGGTGTCGGCGCGCATGACCGACTCGACCGGCGTCTTC
>DASURM010000142.1:0-2173 GCA_036280035.1 Burkholderiaceae bacterium
GCACCACAACCCGCACCTGCACTACGGCCGCTCCGATCAGCGCGGCTACGTCGCCTGCCGGCTCGACGCCGAGCGCTTCGAGGCCAGCCTGATGGCGGTCGAGCGGCCACAGGACCCCGACAGCGCCGTCAACGTGGCCGCGCGCTTCGTCGTCGACGCACGCCAGCCTGGCGTGCAGCCGGCATGAGGGCGCACGGCCGCTCCGCAGCGCTCATCCCGCAGCGCGCACGGCGCAGGCGAGCGAGGTCGGATGCCACTTCGCAGATCGCCAGCGCCCGCGGGGTTGCGGGAGGGCGGGAATGAGCGGCCTGGGTGCCATCCTCGCCGTCACGGTGCCGTTCTTCGCGCTGGTGCTGGCGGGTTATGTGGCGAGCTGGCGCCACGTGCTGCCGGAGTCGGCGATCCCGGGGCTCAACGCCTTCGTGCTGTACTTCGCGCTGCCGTGCATGCTGTTTCGCTTCGGGCTGGCGACGCCGCTGGCGCAGGCGCTGAACCCGGCGGTGCTCGGCGTGTACCTCGGCTGCGCGCTGATCATCGTGCTGGTGACGATCGCGTTCTCGCTCGACGAGGTCGTCGGGCTGAAGGATGCGTCGTTCGGCGCGCTGGTCGCCGCGTTCCCGAACTCGGGCTTCATGGGCGTGCCGCTGCTGGCGGCGCTGTTCGGTCCGGCGATCGTCGGTCCGATGATCGCGACGCTGCTGATCGACATGTTCGTCACCAGCTCGCTGTGCATCGCGCTGGCGCAGGCCGGTGGCGCCGCCGGCGGCGCGCGCACGGCCGCACTGCGCTCGCTGCACGGCGCGGTGTCGAACCCGCTGCCGTGGGCGATCGGGCTCGGCGCTGCGCTCGCTGCCCTCGGGTGGCACCCCGCGGGGCCGGTCGATGCCGTGATCAAGATGCTCGCCGACGCCGCCACTCCGGTGGCGCTGTTCACCATCGGCGCGGTGCTGTGGCGCGCCGGCCAGCATGCGCACACGCGCACGGCGCCGCGGCGCTACGTGCCGCAGGCGCTGGCCAAGCTGCTGCTGCATCCGGCGCTGGTGTTCGCCGCGTCGATCGTCGCGCGCGCCGCCGGCGCACCGTTGAGCGACCTGCAGGTGATGGCGATCACGCTGACCGCCGCGCTGCCGAGCGCCTCGAGCGTGGCGATCCTGGCCGAGCGCTACGGCGCCGACAACGGCCGCATCGCGCGCATCATCATGGTCTCGACCGTGCTGTCGTTCGTCACCTTCACGTCGCTCGCGGCCTGGTTCGGCGCCAAGGCTTGAGCGCGGGTGGCACATCGCGTCGGCGGCCGGTCAAATCGCCAGCGGATCGACGTCGACGGCCCAGCGGGCGAGCCCCTTGACCTCGCCGCGCAGTGCGTGCAGGTGCGGCAGCCAGGCGGCGAGAAAGCGCTGCAGCCGCGTGCGCGAGGCCGATTCGGCCACCATCTGCAGCCGTTCGACATTGGCCACGCGCGGGATCGCCAGCGGCACCGGCGGGTAGACGGTGACACCCGCCGCCTCGGACAGCGCGGCGCCGAGTTCGGCGGCACGCCGCAGGAACTTCGTCGCGGCGGCGGCATCGCGCGCCTCGGCGCGCAGCAGCGCCAGGTGCGCGTACGGCGGCAGGCCTGCGGCTTCACGCTCGGCGAGCAGCCGCTGCGCGAACAATGCGTAGTCGTGTGCGCGCAGCGCCGCGAACAGCGCGTGCCGCGGATGCCAGGTCTGCACCCACATCTCGCTGCCGGCGTGCGCGGCATCGCGCCCGGCGCGGCCGGCGGCCTGCATCAACAGCGCGAACTGCCGCTCGCCGGCGCGGAAGTCGCTGCTGAACAGCGCGCTGTCGGGGTTGACCGCCACCACCAGCGAGATGCGGCGAAAGTCGTGGCCCTTGGTGACCATCTGAGTGCCGACCAGAATGTCCACTTCACCGCCGTGTACGGCAGCCAGCGTGCGCTCGAGCGCGCCGCGGCCGCGCGTGGCGTCGGCGTCGAGCCGCGCGATGCGTGCAGCGGGCAACGCCGCGGCGAGTTGCTCGGCCAGCTTCTCGGTGCCGCGGCCGATCGGCTGGATGTCGAGGTTGCCGCAGGTCGGGCAGGCGCGCGGCACGCGTTCGCTCGCACCGCAGTGGTGACAGCGCAGCGTGCGGTCGAACTTGTGGAACACGCGCCAGGCGCTGCAGTGCGGGC
>DASURM010000143.1:0-3672 GCA_036280035.1 Burkholderiaceae bacterium
GCCGATGATGTCGGCGATGCGTTTGGAGGCCCCGGCGATGGCGTTCATGTTGGAGACCACCTGCTGCATGACCGCGCCGCCGCGGGTGGCCGCGCCGGAGGCCGAGGCGGCGAGCTGATTGGCCTGGGCGGCGGAGTCCGCACTCTGGCGCACGGTGCCGGTGAGCTGCTCCATCGAGCTGGCGCTGCGCTGCAGGCTGGCCGCCGCCTGCTCGGTGCGCTGACTGAGGTCGGCGTTGCCGCTGGCCACCTCGTTGCTGGCCACGCGGATCGAATCGGAGCTCTCGCTCACCTGGCGCACCATCGCGCGCAGGCGCTCGACCATCGTCGACTGCGCGCGCAGCACGTCGCCCAGCTCGTCGTCGCGCCGGTCGTGCGCCACCGTGTCGAGCACGCCTTCGGCGACGCGCACGGCGCTGCCCGCCACCTGTCGCAGATCGGCCAGCACGCGGCGCTGCACGCGCCACGCCAGCCCGATGGCACCGGCGGCGGTCACGAACGCCAGCGCGCCGAACGCAAGCGTGATGTCCTGGGCCTTGGCGCGCATCGTCTGGTCGGCGCCCTGGTGGCGGTCGCGCACCGACAGGTAGATGCTCTCGATCGCCCCTGCGAGCTGCTGGTACTCGGAGGCGGCGTTGCGCAGAGCGGCGAGGCCGGCAGGGGAGCGGACGCTGCCGGCGTCGAGCGCGGCCACGGCTGCATCGACGAAGCTGGCAGCCATCTGCTCGATCGCCTGCGCCGACGCGATGGCCGAGGGGTCGCCGGATTCCGAGGCGATCTGCCCGACGCGCTTGATGCGGGTATCGATTCGCAGCCCGAGCTCGTCGCGCTGCTGCTTGACCGTGTCGGCCGACACCGACTCGGCGGCCACCATCGTGCGGTACAGGCCCGTCAGTTCGGCGCCGAGCTGCTCGCCGGTCTGCTGTACCGTCGATTCGGCGGCGCGCGCTTCCTGCTGCTGTGCGTTGATCGCCTGGCTGTAGTGGCTGGAGACGCCGATGCAGGCGCCCACCGCGACCAGCAACATCGCCGCGGCGACGTACGGGCCGAGCATCAGTTTGTGTTTGAGTCTCATGATCGAGCGACCTCGGTTTGCGGATTCGTGCGATGGCGCGGCGTCAGTGGCGCGACAGGCGCACCAGGGCGCCGACGTCGAGGATCAGCGCGACGCGGCCGTCGCCCAGGATGGTGGCGCCCGACACGTTGGCGACCTTGCGGTAGTTGGACTCCAGGTTCTTCACCACCACCTGCTGCTGGCCGAGCAGTTGGTCGACCAGCAGCGCGACGCGGCCGCCCTCGGCCTCGACGACGACCATGATCGAGTTGCCGTCGTGCCCCGGCGCGCGCGGCACGCCGAACACGCCCTCGAGGTCGATCACCGGCATGTACTCGTCGCGCACCTGCACCACGCGCGCGGCCGCGCCGACGGTGCGGATCATGGCCGGCTCGACCTGGAACGACTCGACCACCGACGACAGCGGCAGCACGTAGCACTCGGCAGCGACGCCGACGCTCATGCCGTCCATGATCGCCAGCGTCAGCGGCAGCCGCACCTTGACGTTCATGCCGTAGCCCTCGGCCGAGTCGATCTCGACGCGGCCGTTGAGCGCGGTGATGTTGCGCTTCACCACGTCCATGCCGACGCCGCGGCCGGACAGCGTGGTGACCGTCTCCGCGGTGGAGAACCCCGGCGCGAAGATCAGGTTCCACACCTCGACGTCGCTCAGCGAGTCGGGCGCGTCGAGGCCGCGCTCGCGCGCCTTGGCCAGCAGCTTCGCGCGCGACAGGCCGCAGCCGTCGTCGCGCACCTCGATCAGGATGCTGCCGCCCTGGTGCGACGCCGCGAGCGTGACGGTGCCGTGCGGCGGCTTGCCCTTGGCGATGCGCTCCTGCGGCGGCTCGATGCCGTGGTCGCAGGCATTGCGCACCAGGTGGGTCAGCGGGTCGGTGATCTTCTCGACCAGGCCCTTGTCGAGCTCGGTGGCCTCGCCGCGCATCACGAGTTCGATTCTCTTGCCCAGCTCGGCCGCCAGGTCGCGCAGCATGCGCGGGTAGCGGTTGAAGATCACCGACATCGGAATCATGCGGATCGACATCACCGCTTCCTGCAGGTCGCGCGTGTTGCGCTGCAGGTCGGCGAGCGCGGCAGCCAGCGGCTGGTGCGCGCCGGTATCGGCTTGCGTGCTGGCCTGCGCCAGCACCGCCTGCGTGATCACCAGTTCGCCCACCAGGTTGATCAGCTGGTCGACCTTGTCGATCGACACCCGCAGCGTCGACGACTCGGGCGCGGCGTTGCGCTCGGCCGGCTTGCCGGCGCTCGTGCGCTGCGCATCGGGCCGCGCGGCCTCGCGGCGTGCCCCGGTCTCGAGCGGTGCACCCGGGGCGTCGGCGAAGAAGCCGTAGCCGGGGTCGACCTCGGGCCGCGGTGCACCCGGGGCGCCAGGGTGGAAGCCGTAGCCCGGCGTCAGCGGCCCGAGCTGCAGCGCCTCGCGCGGCACGTGGAACGTGAACAGGTCCAGCAGATCGCTGTCACTGCTTCGGGTGGCGATCCTGAAGCGGCGCATGCCGTCGGCGCTGAGGCCGGCGTCCAGCGGCTCCATCCGGCCCAGCTCGGCGATCTCGCGGAACAACTCGAGCAGGTTGTCGGCGACGTGGGGGTCGGGCAGCGGCCCGACCGTCAGCTCGAGCTGGCGCTCGGCCTCTGGCGCGGCCGCCTCGGGGGTCGGGCCCGGCGGTGCGGCGCCGGCGGCGAGGCGCTCGATGTCGGCGATCAGCTCGCGGGTGTCGACAGGTTGGCCGCCGGCACCCTGGTGGCGCGCCAGCTGCGCCTTCAGCGCGTCGCCGGCGGCCAGCAGCACGTCGACCATGCGCGGCTGCGCCGCGAGTTCGCGGCGGCGCAGCTTGTCGAGCAGCGTCTCCATGCGGTGCGTCAGCTCGGCGACGTCGGCGAAGCCGAAGGTCGCGGCGCCGCCTTTGACCGAGTGCGCGCAGCGGAAGATCGCGTTGAGTTCCTCGTCGTTGGCCTGCGCGAGGTCGAGCCCGAGCAGCCTGTGCTCCATCTGGGCGAGGTTCTCGCCGGCCTCCTCGAAGAAGACCTGGTAGAACTGCCGCAGGTCGATCCCGCCGGCAGCGGAGCCCGTGGATCGCGTGTCGGCCATCGCGGTGGTCTCGAGTCGCAGCGCGGCGTTTCAGCCGATCACCTTGCCGATCACCTCGATCAGCTTGGCGGGGTCGAACGGCTTGACGAGCCAGCCGGTGGCGCCGGCGACACGGCCCTTGTGCTTCATCTCGTCGCTCGACTCGGTGGTCAGGATCAGGATCGGCGTGGTCTTGAAGCGCGGCGTCTCGCGCAGCTTGCGCGTCAGCGAGATGCCGTCCATGCGCGGCATGTTCTGGTCGGTGAGCACCAGGCTGAAGTCGCGCGAGGTCGCCTTCTCCCAGGCGTCCTGGCCGTCGACGGCTTCGACCACCGTGAAGCCGGCATTCTTCAGCGTGAAGCTGACCATCTGTCGCATCGAGGCCGAGTCGTCGACTGCGAGGATTGAGTGCATGGCAGATCTCCGGTTCTGGGTGGCGTCGGTCTAGAACAGTTCGATCGACCCGGCATCGACTTCGTCCTGGGTCACCGGGTTGGGGCGCAGCGGTGCGGGCATCGTCAGCGGCGCGCCGTCTT
>DASURM010000144.1:0-4031 GCA_036280035.1 Burkholderiaceae bacterium
CAGCAGCGGGCCGATCGCACTGCCGGTGTTGCCGCCGACCTGGAAGATCGATTGCGCCAGGCCGTGCCTGCCGCCCGAGGCCAGCCGCGCGACGCGTGACGATTCGGGATGGAACACCGCCGACCCCAGGCCCACCAGCGCAGCGGCCAACAGCACCGCCGCGTAGCTCGGCGCCACCGCCAGCAGCAGCAGGCCGCACAGCGTCGAGCTCATTCCCAGCGGCAGCAGGTAAGGGCGCGGCTTGCGGTCGGTGACCGTGCCGATCACCGGCTGGAACAGCGACGCGGTGAGCTGGTAGGTCAGCGTGATCACGCCGATCTGCGCGAAGCTCAAGCTGAAGCGGCCCTGCAGGATCGGGTAGATCGCCAGGATCAACGACTGCATCATGTCGTTGATCAGGTGCGACGCGCTCACCGCACCGAGCACGCGCATCGCCGCCGGGCGGTGCCCGGTCGCCATGGCGGCGGTCATCGGGGCGGGCGTGGCGGTGGTGGTGCCGGCGGCAGGCGGGGGCATCGGCGAGGGCGACGGGCAGCAGGCAAGCATCATGGCATGGCCCCGCGCGATGCGCCGCCGCGCCGCCAAGAGACCATGCGCCTCCGGCGCATGCGCGGCGGTGGTGGAACAATGGCGCCCTTCGCTCCTGCAGCCGCACATCGGCGCCGCCATGCCGCACCTCGTGATCCTCTACACCCCGCAGCTCGACCGCGAGACCGACTTCGATACGCTGTGCCGCAAGCTCGCCGACACCATGATCGTGCAGCGCGACGAGGCCGGTAAGCCGGTGTTCCCGCTCGCCGGCACGCGCGTGCTGGCATACCCGGCCGCGCACTTCGCGGTGGCCGACGGCGGTGCCGCCGCTCGCGCGCAGGGCAGGGGCGACGATTGCGCGTTCGCCTACTTCAGCCTGCGCATGGGGCGCGGCCGCAGCGACGCGGTGAAGCAGCGCGCCGGCGAGGCGCTGGTCGCGGTGGCGCGCGAGCATCTCGCGCCGCTGCTGGCGCGCCGGCCCGTGGGCCTGACGCTCCAGGTCGACGAGGGCCAGGAGGCGTTCGACGGCAAGTTCGGCAACCTGCACGCGTTGTTCGGTACCAAATGACCACGACCCTCGACGAGCGCACGATCGCCACGTTGGCCAGGCAGCTCTACGACGCGCGCAAGTCGCGCACGCAGCTGCGCCACTTCTCGAAGCAGCACCCGTCGATGACGATCGACGACGGCTACGCGATCCAGCGCGCGTGGGTCAAGCTCGAGCAGGCCGACGGCCACGCGATAGTCGGCCGCAAGATCGGCCTGACCTCGCGCGCGATGCAGCAGGCCAGCCAGATCGACGAGCCCGACTTCGCCCCGCTGATGAGCGACATGATGTTCGCCGCCGGCGGCGACATTCCGATCGATCGCTTCATCGCGCCGCGCATCGAGGTCGAGCTGGCGTTCATCCTCGGCAAGCCGCTCGCCGGGCCCGGGGTCACGATGTTCGACGTGCTCGCCGCCACCGAGGTGGTGACGCCGGCGATCGAGATCATCGACGCGCGCATCGAGCAACTCGACCGCGAAACCAAACAGATGCGCAAGGTGTTCGACACCATCTCCGACTTCGCCGCCAACGCCGGCGTCGTCACCGGCGGGCGCCCGGTGCGGCCGCACGATGTCGACCTGCGCTGGGTCGGTGCGTTGCTCTACAAGAACGGCGTCGTCGAGGAGACCGGCCTGGCCGCCGGGGTGCTCAACCACCCGGCCAACGGCGTGGCGTGGTTGGCCAACAAGATCGCTGCGTACGGCGAATCGCTCGAAGCCGGTCAGATCGTGCTCGCCGGCTCGTTCACGCGGCCGGTGTTCGCCGCGCGCGGCGACACGCTGCACGCCGACTACGGCCCGCTGGGCAGCGTGGCGTTCCGCTTCGCCTGACGGAGCGAAGCGCAGGCGCTCAGGGCGAGCGCCGGCACGCGGCAGACTTACTTGCCGCCGGCCGGCTCACGCAAGAAGATCTCGACGCGCCGGTTCTGCGCGCGGCCCGCGACGGTTTCGTTGCTGGCCACCGGCGAGTGCGAGCCCTGGCCTTCGGTGACCACGTGGCCGCCGGTGACGCCCTGGGTAGCCATGTAGTCGCGCACCGACTCGGCGCGCCGCACCGACAGCGGATTGTTGATCCTGTCGCTGCCGGTGGAGTCGGTATGGCCGACGATGCGCACCTGCATGTTCGGGTCGAGCCCCTTGGCGAACTCGTCGAGCACCGGGCGCATGTTCGACTTGATGTCGCTGCGGCCGACGTCGAACGAGAAGTCGCTCGGCACGTTGACCTTCAGCTGGTTGTCGTCGGTGCGTGCGACGGCGATGCCGGTGCCTTCGGTGGCCTTCTCCATTGCCTGGCGCTTTTCCTCCATGTGCTTGGACCACAGGTTGCCGGCCACCGCGCCGCCGATGGCACCGATCGCCGCACCCTTGCCGGCATTGCCGCTGTTGGAGCCGATCACCGCGCCGAGGATCGCGCCGATGCCGGCGCCGGTGGCGGTGCCCTGCTCGCGCGCGGTCATGTTCTGGCAGGCGGCCAGCGCACACACCGCGCCGAGCGCGATCGCCGTGCGGAGCATGGGGTTGCGGCGCTCGATCATCATGGTGTTCCCCTCGGGTGTCGATCTGCGCACAACATAGCCAAGGGATGCCGTCACAGTGTTTCGTTGGGTGTCGCGCGGGCAATACTGCACAGCATCCGGGTCGCCAGGCGGGGACTGACCGGGGTCGGTGTTTCTTCCTGCGTACGCCGCAGCCGGCTGCTGGGCAATGCCCCACCGCCAGCCGCGGCATGATGCGCGGGCCCGAGCAACGACCAGATGGCGGCGACGATGACCCAACCCAGCCCCGAAACGCTCTGCGCGCAACCCCCGCGCGCGCCCGGCGAGGCCTCCTCGCTGGTGCCGCCGATCGTCTACAGCGCCACCTTCGCCGCGCGCGATGCGCAAGAGTTCGCCGCGATGGCGAGCCAGCCGCGCCACGCGCGCTACTACACGCGCTACGGCAACCCGCTGCACGAGCAGGTGGCCGCGCAACTGGTGGCGCTCGAAGGCGGCGAGTCGGCAACTCACGACGCGCTGTTGACTGCCTCGGGCATGGGCGCGGTGTCGCTGGTGCTGCTGGGCCTGCTGAAGGCGGGCGACCACGTGGTGGCGCAGACCAACCACTACATGGGCACCGCCAAGCACCTGTCGGAGCTGCTGCCGCGCTTCGGCGTGCGCTGCACGCTGGTCGACCAGGCCGACCTTGCCGCGTGGCAGCGCGCGATCGCCCCCGGCACGCGGCTGGTGGTGATGGAGACGCCGGTCAACCCGACCTGCGCGCTGACCGATCTGGCCGCCGTGGCGCGGCTGGCGCGCGCGGCCGGCGCGATCAGCGTGTGCGACAACACCTTCGCCTGCCCGCTCAACCAGCAGCCGCTGGCGCTCAGCGTCGACCTCGTCGTGCACAGCGCCACCAAGTACCTCGGCGGCCACCACGACCTCACCGCGGGGGCGGTGATCGGCGCTCGCGCGCTGATCGATCTGCTGTGGTCGACGCAGATCTGCCTCGGCGCCACGCTCAGCCCGATGGACGCCTGGCTGCTGCTGCGCGGCGTGCGCACGCTGGCGCTGCGCGTGCGCCAGCACAACGCGTCGGCGCTCGAGCTGGCGAGCTGGCTGGAACAGCAGCCGCAGGTCGAGCGCGTGTTTTACCCCGGCCTGCCGTCGCACCCGCAGCACGCGCTGGCGCGCGCTCAGATGCGCGGCTTCGGCGGCGTGATGAACCTCGTGATCCGCGGCGGCTACGACGCCGCCAGCCGATTCGTGCACGCGCTGACGCTGCCGCGCCAGGCGGTGAGCCTCGGCGGCGTCGAGAGCCTGGTGGTGCATGCCGCGGCGATGTGGCGCGGCACGATGAACGACGAGCAGATGCGCGTGGCCGGCATCGCGCCCAACGCGGTGCGGCTGTCGGTCGGTGTCGAGGGCGTCGACGATCTGCAAGCCGACTTGGCACAGGCGCTGGCCGCCGTGTGAAAG
>DASURM010000145.1:0-12187 GCA_036280035.1 Burkholderiaceae bacterium
CGCGTGGGCAGCAGCGCCTCGCGCTGCGCCACGTTGACGGCCAGCGCGCGGTGCGTCAGCTCGACGCCCTTGGCGCGGCCGGTGGTGCCGCCGGTGTACTGCAGCAGCGCCGGCGCGTCGGGGTCGGGGAGTGGCGGCAGCGTCGCACTTCCGGCGCGGTCCGAGTGTCGGCGCGCGGCTTCGCCGGCGCCGTCGGCGAGCCGCCGCGCCCCTTCGCCGACCACGATGCAGTGCGCGATGCCGAGCCGCTGCGCGACCGGCAGCGCAGCCGCGGCGAGCGGCGCGTGCACGACGAAGACGCGCGGCTGCGCATCGGCGAGGATCGGCTCCAGCTCGTGCGGCGTCAGCAGCGCGTTCAGCGGCGCGTGCTGCGCGCCGGCCGCGAGGCAAGCGAAAGCGGCGACGCAGCCGTCGATCGAGTTGCCGATCAGCGTGGCCACGCGCTCGCCGCGCGCGCCCAGCGCTTGCAGCTCATGCGCGAAGTCGGCCACCGCGGCGAGGTAGTGCGCGTAGTCGATGCGCTCGTCGCCGCACAGCAGCGCCTCGCGCCGCGGCGCGCGCGCGGCGGCGTCGGCCAACAGGTGCACGACGGTCGGCGCGGCGGCGGCCATGGCGCTCGCGCCGCGCACCGCCGCTGCGGTGGCACCATGCAGGGCCGCGCGCTGTGTGGCGATGATCGTCATGCCGCCTCGCGCAAACCGAGATACGACTCGACGACGCGCGCATCGCACGCCAGCTCGTCGGCGCGGCCTTCGAGCACCAGCTCGCCGGTTTCGAGCACGCAGCCGCGGTCGGCGATCTGCAGCGCCGCGCGCGCGTTCTGCTCGACCAGCAGCACCGCGACGCCGCCCGCGCGCAACTCGGCGACGATGGCGAGGATGTCGCGCACGACGCGCGGCGCCAGGCCGAGACTGGGCTCGTCGAGCATGAGCAGGCGCGGCCGCCCCATCAGCGCACGGCCGATCGCCAGCATCTGGCGCTCGCCGCCCGACAGCGTGGCCGCAAGCTGGCGGCGCCGCTCGGCCAGCCGCGGAAAGCGCCGGTAGACATCGGCCAGGTCGTCGGCCACGCCCGGATCGCGGCGGCGCGAGCGCTGGAACGCGCCCAACCGCAGGTTGTCGTGCACCGTCAGCTCGCCGAACAGCTCGCGCCGCTCGGGCACCAGCGCCAGGCCGAGCGCGACGCGGGCCTCGGTGGGCACCTCGGCGAGGTCGCGGCCGCTGTAGCGCACCTCGCCGCGGCTGGGCAGCAACCCCATCAGCGCGGCCAGCAGCGTCGTCTTGCCCGCGCCGTTGGGGCCGATCACCGTCACGATGGCACCGTGCGGCACGTCGAGGCTGACGCCGTGCACCGCCTGCACCTTGCCGTAGGCAACGCGCAGGTCGCGCACTTCGAGCAGCGCGTCGGTCATGACGGCACCCTCGGCGCCTTCGGCCTCGCCCCGAGCGCGAGGTACTGCGTTCGGAGTGGCAACGCAGCGTTCATGCCGCCACCCCGAGGTACGCCTCGATCACCGCCGGGTTGCGGCGCACGTCGGCCGGCAGGCCTTCGGCGATCTTCTCGCCGAAGTCCATCACCACCAGGCGGTCGACCAGGCCCATCACGAACTCCATGTCGTGCTCGACCAGCAGGATCGTCAGCCCTTCGGCGCGCAGCGCGCGCAACAGGTCGGCGAGCTGGCGCTTCTCGGCGTAGCGCAGGCCGGCGGCGGGCTCGTCGAGCAGCACCAGCAGCGGGTCGGCGGCCAGCGCGCGCGCGATCTCGACGATGCGTTGCTGGCCGAGCGGCAGGCTGCCCGCGCTCGCTTGCATCGCGCCGCCCAGGCCCACGCGCTCGAGCTGGGCAGCCGCTTCGGCGCGCAGTGCTGCCTCCTCGGCGCGGTCGAGCCGCAGCATCGCGGCCACCGTGCCGCGCCGCCCGCGCAGGTGTGCACCGAGCGCTACGTTGTCGAGCACCGACATGCGCGACACCAGGTGCACGTGCTGGAAGCTGCGTGCCAAAGCGCAGCGCGCGATCGCGCTGGCGCTGCGGCCGTCGATGCGCTCGCCGCGCAGCACCACCTCGCCGCCGTCGGCCACCAGCGCGCCGCTGATGAGGTTGAACGCCGTGCTCTTGCCCGCCCCGTTGGGGCCGATGAGGCCGAGGATCTCGCCGCTGCGCAGCTCGAACGACAGCCCCTTGACAGCCACCAGGCCGCCGAAGCGCTTGTGCAGGCCGCGCACTTCGAGCAGCGGCGCACCGGGCGCCGGGCGCTGGCGGCGCGGCAACGCGGCGGGAACTGCGGCCGTCCGGGCGCTGGTTGTTGCGCCGCCGGCACGCGCGGAGTTGGCACGGCGTTGCAGCGCCGCCGCCAGCCGCTGCAGCGCCGGCACCGCTCGCCAGCCGCGCACCAGCGCCGGCACCAGGCCCTCGCGTGCGCGCTGCAGCAGCACGATCATCAGCACGCCGAAGACGATGATCTCGATGTTGCCGCGCGGCCCGAGCAGGCGCGGCAGCGAGTCAGCCAGCCAATCCTTGAGCACGACGACGAGGCCGGCGCCGACCACTGCCCCCCACACCTGGCTGGCTCCTCCGATCACCGCCATGAAGAGGTAGTCGATGCCGGCGTTGACGCCGAAGGCATGCGGGCTGACGAAGCGCAGGTAGTGCGCGTGCAGCCAGCCCGCCAGCCCGGCCAGCAGCGCCGCCTGCACGAACACCACCAGCTTCAGCAGCGCGGTGTCGACGCCGCACGCCTCGGCCATCGCGGCGCGATGGCGCAGCGCGCGGATCGCGCGGCCGGCGCGCGAGTCGAGCAGGTTGCGCGCGCCCACCAGCGCCAGCGCCGCGACGGCCCAGACCAGCGCGAAGATCTCGCGCCCGCTGTCGAGCACCCAGCCCGCCAGCACCGGCGGCGGCAGGTTGTCGATGCCGCTGTACTGGCCCAGGCCGGGCAGGTTGCCGAACAGGTAGTAGATCGCGATGCCCCAGGCGATGGTGGCGATCGTCAGGTAGTGGCCCGAGAGCTTGAGCGTCACGACACCGATCACGAGCGCGCTCAGCGCCACCAGCGCCAGGCTCGCCGCGAGCCCGGCCCACGGCGAAGCGCCGGCCAGCGTGGTCAGCCCCGCGGTGGTGTAGGCGGCGATGCCGACGAAGGCCTGCTGGCCGAACGACACGATGCCGGCGACGCCGGTCAGCACCACCAGGCCGAGCGTCACCAGCGTCGCCATGCCGACGTAGTTGAGCAGCGTGACCTGGAACTCCGGCAACCACGCCGCGGCGGCGCCGAGCACGGCGGCACCGGCAAGCCAAGCGAGCCCTGCGCGCCAGGCGAGGCGCCGCGGCGCGCGAGTCGGCGACACCGGTGCCACCGGCGCGGCGGCCTCACTCATCCTCGTTCTCCACCGGCGCGTGGCGCGCGCGCAGCGAGAGCCACAGCAGCACCGGGATGATGAACGCGAAGACGATGCTTTCCTTCAGGTTGCTGGCCCAGAACGACGCGCCGGCTTCGAGCACGCCGACCGCCAGCGCGCCGAGCGCGGCCAGCGGATAGCTGCCCATGCCGCCGAGGATCGCACCGACGAAGCCCTTGAGGCCGACCATCAGCCCGGTGTCGTAGTAGATGGTCGCGATCGGCGAGATCAGGATGCCCGACAGCGCACCGATCGCCGCCGCGACGCCGAACGCGAGCCGTCCGGCGTAGCCGGCGCTGACACCGATCAGGCGCGCGCCGACGCGGTTCATCGCGGTGGCGCGCAGCGCCTTGCCGAGCAGCGTGTGCTCGAAGAAAGCCCACAGCGCGGCCATGCAGGCCAGCGTCGCCCCCAGCACCCACAGGCTCTGTGCCCCCACCTGCAGCGGGCCGAGCGGAAAGCGTGCGTCGGAGATCGCCGCGGTGCGCAGCCCTTCGCCGCCGAAGATCAGCAGCGCGAGCCCGGCCAGCGCGTAGTGCACCGCCATCGACACGATGAACAGCACCAGCACCGACGCACCGGCCAGTGGCCGGTACGCGATGCGATACAGCATCGGCCCGAGCGGCACCACCAGCGCGATCGTCAGCGCCATCTGCCACCACGAACCCGGCTGGTGCGGCGCCAGCGCCACGGCGGCGATGGCGATCACCGCCGGCAGCGCGAGGTTGGCCGCCAGCAGCCGGCCGAGCGAGCGCCACCCGCCCGAGCGCCACGCCGCGGGCGAATCGAGCAGGACCACCGCCACGCCGCCGGCCAGCAGCAGCCACACCGTGCCCGGCACCTTGCCCTGCTGCAGCACGCCCAATGTCAGCGCCGCCAGCGCGACGAACTCGCCCTGCGGCACGAAGATGACGCGCGTGACCGCGAACACCAGCAACAGCGCGAGCGCCAGCAACGCGTAGATCGCGCCGGTGGTCAGGCCGTCCTGCAACAGCCACAGCGCGATGTCGACGTTCATGCTTCTGCCCGGGCGTACGACTGGCGCCGGCTTACTTCATCAAGCGCCACTTGCCGTCGACCACGTGCACCAGCACGCGGGCGCGCTCGTCGAGGCCGTTGTGGTTGGCCGGCGTCGGGTTGTAGACGCCGTGCGTGCCAACGACGTTCTTCACGTGCTCGAGCGCCTCGCGCAGTGCGTCGCGGAACTCCGCGGTGCCGGGCTTGGCCTTCTTCAGCGCCACCGCGGCCGCGGCGTCGAGCAGCAGCACGCCGTCGTAGGTGTAGCCGGCAAAGGCGTTGCGGGTGCCCGCGCCGAACGCCGCCTCGTAGCGGTTGACGAAGTCGAGCGACACCGCCTTGGTCGGGAAGTCGGCCGGCAGGTCTTCGGCGACGATCAGCGCGCCGGTCGGTGCGATTGCGCCCTCGGCGGCCTTCTTGGCCGTCTGGATGAACGCGAGGTTGACGGTGCCGTGGTTGTGGTAGATCGGCCCCTTGAAGCCGCGCTCGACCAGCGCGATCTGCGGCGTCGCCGCCGGCGATCCCGAGGCGCCGACCACCACCGCATCGGGTGCCGCGGCGATGATCTTGAGCACCTGGCCGGCGACGCTGGTGTCGGCGCGGCCGAAGCGCTCGTTGGTGACGATCTTGAAGCCGTTGGCCGCCGACAGCGACGTGATCGCGTTGTAGACGAGGTCGCCCCAGGTGTCGGAGAAGCCGATGAAGCCGGCGCTCTTGATGCCGTGCGCCTTCATGTGCTGAGCCACCGCGCTCATCATCAGCTCGGTGGGCTGCGGCACGACCATCGTCCACTGGTGACGGTCGGGGGCCAGCGGCGGCAGCGGCGTCAGCGCGATCAGCGGCGTGCGTCCCTCGGCGGCCACCTGCGCCATCGCCACCGCCGACGGCACGCCGGTGGAGCCCATCATCGCGTCGACCTTGTCCTCGGTGACGAACTTGCGCGCGTTGCGCGCCGCGTTGTCGGGCTTGGATTCGTCGTCGAGGATGATGTAGCGCACCGGCTCGCCGCCGAGCGTCTTGGGCACGAGCTGGAACGCGTTGCGGTACGGGATGCCGAGCGAGGCGCCCGGCCCGGTGGTGCCGAGCGAGACACCGATGGTGATCTCGGCTTGGGCGGCGGCGGCCAGCAGGCCGGCCGACAGGGCGGCCAGCAGCCTGGCCAGGGGTGCGATGCGGGTCTTCTTCACGGCTGGGGTCTCCTTGTCACGTCTGCGGATTCAGGTCACGGCGCGCCATCGAGCCACGCGCGCCATCAAGCCACGACGCGCGCATCGTGCAGCGCGCCGATCTCGGCCTTGGCGTAGCCCGCTTCGGCCAGCACGGCGCGCGTGTGCTCGCCGTAGCGCGGCGGCGCGCGCAGCTCGTCGTGCGCGCCGGGCAAGTCCACCGCCATCGGTTGCATGCGCACCTGGCGCTCGCCGTTCAACGCGGTGCGCGTCAGCTTGGGGGCCAGCAGCGGCAGCTCGCGCACCTGGCGGATGTCGAGAATTCGCGTGGCGGGGATGGTGGCGCCGCGCAGGTCGGCCAGGATCTCGTCGGCGCCGTGGCGCAACGTGACCGCGGCGATGTCGCGGTGGATCGCCTCGCGCTCGGCGTGGCGGCCTTCGTTGGTCGCGCGCAGCTCGTTGGCCACGCCCGCGAACTTCGGAATCGCGGTCAGCCGGCGCCACTGCACGTCGCTGCCGATCGCCAGGAAGACGAAGCCGTCGCGCGCGGGGTAGACGTTGGTCGGAATGAACTTGCGGTGCTCGTTGCCGGCGCGCGTGATCTCGTCGGGCCGGCAGCCGAAGTCGACCAGCGGCAGCACGGTGATCAGCCACGACGCCGCGGCCTGCAGCATCGACACATGGATCGTGCGTCCCGAGCCGCCTTCGGCGCGATCGAGCAGCGCCAGCAGCACGTTGGCGTACAGCTCGTCGCCGGCCTTGAGGTCGATCACCGGGATGCCGGTCAGCGTGGGCGGGCCGTCGCGCATGCCGGTGACCTCCATGAAGCCCGACATCGCCTGGATCACCGGGTCGTAGCCGGGCGCCTCGGGCTGGGCGGGGCCGAGCGCCGAGATGCCGGCCCACACCAGTTCGGGCTTCAAGGTGCGCAAGGTGTCGGGGTCGATGCCGAGCATGCGGTAGCGCGCCGGCACGGTGTTGCAGCAGAACACGTCGACATCGAGCGCGCGGATCAGGCGCTGCAGCACCGCCTGGCCGCGCTCGTCCTTGAGGTTGAGCGCGATCGCCTCCTTGCCGACGTTGGGCGCGATGAAGTAGCTGCGGCGGTCGTCGCCGCCTTCGGCGAAATCGGCCAGCCGGCTGCCGATGTAGCGGTTGGGGTCGCCGGGCAGCCCCTCGCCGGCTGGCGTGGCCTCGATGCGTATCACACGCCAGCCGAGTTGCGCGAAGCGCAGCGTCGCGTACGGCAGCGACAGCGCCTGCTCGAGCGACAGCACGGTGCGCGGCTTCATCTCGCCCGCTCGCCGATCAACTCGCTTGCGCCGCCGGCAGCGGCGGCACCGGCCGCACCGGCGGCAGCGCGCCGTGCAGCGCGCGGTAGACGCGCTCGGGCGTGAACGGCAGGCTGGTGATGCGCACGCCGGTGGCGTTCTCGATCGCGTTGGCCACCGCCGCGGCGATGCAGATTGCCGGCGCCTCGCCGACGCCCTTGGCGCCTTGCGGGCCCTCGCCGTCCATCGTCTCGACGAAGGAAATGTCCATCTGCGGGATCTCGGGCGCGGTGACGAGCTTGTAGTCGCGGAAGTTGGGGTTCCTGACGCGGCCTTCGTCGACGATCAGGTTCTCGGTCAGCGCATAGCCCTGGCCCATCACCACGCCGCCTTCGATCTGGCCTTCGATGCCCAGGCGATTGAGCACGCGGCCGACGTCGTGCGCGCCGGTCACCTTGAGCAGCCGCACGTGGCCGCTGGCGGTGTCGACCTCGACCTCGACCGCCTGCGTCGCCCACGCATAGGCCGCCGAGACGTCGCCTTTGAAGCCCTTGTCCTGGTGCACGCTCGGCGGCTCGTAGTAGAAGGTGGTCATCACCAGCTCGGCGCGGTCGTTGAAGTGCAGGCTGCGCAGGAAGCGCGGCAGGTCAACCAGCTTCTCGCCGCCAACCTTGCGAACGATGTGGCCGCCGGCGAGGTCGAGCGCTTCGGGCTGGCACTCGAAGCGCGGCGCCGCGGCGGCGAGGATCTTGTCCTTGGCCTTCTTCGCCGCGCCGATCGCCGAGTTGCCGGCGATGAAGGTGGTGCGGCTGGCGTGCACGCCGACGTCCCACGGCGTGATGTCGGTGTCGTTGTTGACGACGCTGACCGCGCTCATCGGCAGGCCGAGTTCCTCGCACACCAGTTGCGCCAGCACGGTCTCGCTGCCCTGCCCGATCTCGGAGGCGCCGGTGATCAGCGTGACGTGGCCGAAGTCGTCGAGCTTGAGGATCGTGCCGCAGCCGTCGCTCGGGTAGATCTTGGCACCGCCGCCGACGTGCAGCATCGAGGCCAGGCCGATGCCCTTCTTGATCGCACCGGGCGCCTTCTGCAGCGCGGCGTACTCGCGCTGCTTGCGCGAATAGTCGCTGCGCTGCGCTGCGATCTTCAGGCAATCCTGGAAGCCGCAGCTCCTGAACACCATGCCCTGGCCCGTGACCTCGCCGGGCACCTGCGCGTTCTTCAGCCGGAACTGCAGCGGGTCCATGCCGATCGCCGCCGCCAGCCGCTCCATGTGCTGCTCGACCGCGAAGGTCGCCTGCAGGTTGCCGTAGCCGCGGAACGACCCGGCGTACGGGTTGTTCGTGTACACCGCCACCGTGTCGTAGTCGCAGTGCGGCACGCGGTAAAGCGACGAGAAGGTCTGCATCATCACGAACGGCGTCGTCGCGCCCCACGAGGTGTAGGCGCCGTTGTCGTGGATCGTGCGCACGCTGCGGAAGGTGAGCGTGCCGTCGTTGCGGCAGCCCGAACGCAGGGTGAGCCGCACCGGTTGCCGGGTCGGCGAGGCGAGGAACTCCTCCTCGCGCGTGAACACCATCTTCACCGGCCGGCCGGTGGCGCGCGCCAGGAAGACGCAGATCACCTCGAACGGGTAGATGTCGAGCTTGCTGCCGAAGCCGCCGCCGATCGGCGGCTGGATGATGCGGATGCGCCCCGGGTCCATGCCCAGGATCTCGGCGAACTCGCGCTTGTGCAGGAACGGCACCTGCGTGTTCGAGTGCAGCACCAGGCTGCCCTTGGCGTCGAACTCGGCGATCACGCCCGAGACGCCCATGCAGCAGTGCGTCACGTAGTGCAGCGCGAAGCTGTCTTCGACGACGACGTCGCTCTCGGCCTCGCCGGCGGCGACGTCGCCGTGCCCGTAGCGAAAGCGCATCGCGACGTTGTCGGCGCGGCCGGCAACGCCCACCGGCGCGCCCGCCGGAGCGCCGGGCCGTGGCGGGTGCACCAGCGGCGCGGCGGGCGCCATCGCGAGCTCGGCGTCGGCGACCACCGGCAGGTCTTCGTACTCCACTTCGATCAGTTCCAGCGCGGCGCGCGCGATGGCTTCGGTCTCGGCGGCCACCGCCGCGATCTCGTCGCGCAGGCTGCGCACGCGCTCGCCTTTGAGCGGGAGATGATCCTTGGCGACGCCGATCGGCCGCTGGTCGGGCACGTCGGCCGCGGTGAGCACCGCGTGCACGCCGGGCAGCGCCTTGGCCTTCGAGGTGTCGATGCGGCGCACGAGCGCGTGCACGCGGCTCGAGCGCAGGATCGCCGCGTGCAGCTGCGACGGCAGGTTGATGTCGTGCACGTAGCGCGTCTTGCCGCTGGCCTTCTCGGGCGCGTCGAGCTTGGCGATGCGCTGGCCGATCAGGCTGCCGGCCTTGCGTTCCTTGACGATCTCGTTCACTGGACTACCCTCCGCGCCATGCGCTCCGGGATTCGCGCTTGGGAGCGGCCCGGCGCGCTCATGAGGCCCCCTTGGCGTTGCGCGCCAGCGTCTGCCCGGCTGCGACGATCGCCTCGACGATCTTCTGGTAGCCGGTGCAGCGGCACAGGTTGCCCTCGATCGCCGCTTTCGCGGCGGCGGCATCGGGCTCGGGGCAGCGCGCCAGCAGCTGCACCGCCTGCACCATCATCCCCGGCGTGCAGAAGCCGCACTGCACGGCACCGTGCTCGACGAAGGCATCGCGCAGCGCCCGCGCGCGCGCGTCGGACGCGAGGCCCTCGATGGTGGTGACGCTGCGGCCGTCGAGGTCGGCCGCGAACATCAGGCACGAGTTCACCGCGACGCCGTCGACCACGATCGTGCAGGCGCCGCACTCGCCCTCGCCGCAGCCGTACTTGGTGCCGGTGAGGTCGAGCTGCTCGCGCAGCAGCGTCAGCGCGCTCGCGCCCACCGGCGCCAGCACACGCTGCTGCACGCCGTTGAGCGCGAAGCGCAGCTCGACGGTGAGTTCGGCGCCCGGCGGCGCGGTGGATTCAGTGGGCGAGCGCATCGTCGAGCATCCTTCGGACCATGTTGCGCAGCAATTCGCGCCGGTACCAGGCACTGGCGCGAACGTCGTCGATCGGGCGCGCATCGGTCACCGCGGCCTCGGCCGCGGCGGCGAGGGCCCGCGCATCGGGAATGGCGCCTTCGAGCACGACCTCGGCGCTCGTCGCGCGGATCGGTGTGGCGGCCACCGCGCCGAGCGCGAGCCGCACGTCGCGCAGGCGGCCGTCGCTGCCGCGGCGGGCGGCCAGCGCGATCGAGATCGTCGAGATGTCGAGCGCCAGCCGCGTGCCGCCCTTGTAGAAGCGCGCCACCTGATCGGCGCGCGCGCATGGCACGTGCACCGCGGTGAGCAGCTCGTCGCTCGCGCGCTGCGTGCGCCCGGGGCCGGCGAAGAACTGCGCCACCGGCACGCGGCGCGTCAGCGTGGCGCCGTCGTCGGCCAGGCGCGCCAGCTCGACCTCGGCGTCGAGCGCGACCAGCGGCGTCGCCAGGTCGGCCGCCGGCGAGGCGTTGCACAGGTTGCCGCCGAACGTCGCGGCGTTGCGGATCTGCTCGCTGGCGAACTTCTCGCCCACGGCCACCAGCAGCGGAGCGTGCCGGCGCACGAGGTCGCTCTCCATCGCCTGCGTCACGGTGACGAGCGCGCCGATGACCAAGCGGTCGCCGTCGACGCGAATCTCGTCGAGCCCAACGACGCGGCGGATGTTGAGCAGCAGCGGCGCCGCTCGCACCTTGCCGGCGTGGCTCTGCGGCATCAGGTCGGTGCCGCCGGCGAGCACGGTGGCACCGCCGGGTTGCGCGAGCGCGGCCAGCGCCTGCTGCAGCCGCGTCGGCGCGAGATAGCGTGCGACTTGATCCATCATCTGACCCCCTTGGGCCTGCGGCCCTTCCCCCCGAGGGGGAGCGATCGGCTTCGGAGCGGCCGGGCGCCGATCATCTGACCCCCTTGGGCCTGCGGCCCTTCCCGATCACGCCGCCTCCTTCATGAACGCCTCGTCGAAGCGGATCGGCTCGCGGTAGCGCCCGAACACGCCGACCAGCCGCTGCGTGATCTCGCCGACGCTGGCGTACGCCTTCACCGCCTGCACGATCGCGGGCATCAGGTTGGCGCCCGTGCGCGCGTCGGCCTCGACGCGCGCCAGCGCCAGCGCCACCGCGCCGGCGTCGCGCTCGGCGCGCACGCGCTTGAGCGCCGCGATCTGCTTGTTCGCGTCTTCCACCTTGTACGGGTGCATCTCGACCGGCCGCTCGTCCTCGGGCCCGTCGCTGCGGTAGCGATTGACGCCGACCTTGGGGAACGCGCCCGACTCGATCGCGCGCTGCATGCGGTAGGCCTGCGCCGACACCTGCGACTGGATCACGCCGTCGGTCACCAGCTTGACGATGCCGCCGGCGGCGTCGGTGCGCTCGATGGTGCGGCGCATCTCGTCGCGCATGCGGTTGGTCAGCGTCTCGATGTAGTACGAGCCGCCGAGCGGGTCGACCGTGTCGGCCAGGCCCATCTCCTCGACCAGCAGCTGCATCGTGCGCAGCGAGATGCGCTGCGCGTACTCGCTCGGGATGGTGTAGGCCTCGTCGTAGCAGCACAGCGCCATCGTCTGCGCGCCCGACAGCGCCGCGATCAGCGCGTAGTACGCGCCGCGCACGATGTTGTTCTCGGGCTGTTCCAGCGTCAGCCCGCCGCCGCCGCCGCCGGCGATCATGCGCAGCCACATCGAGCCGGGCTGCTTGGCGCCGTACTGCTCCTTCATGATCTGCGCCCACAGGCCGCGGCCGGCGCGGAACTTGGCCACCTGCTCGAACAGGTTGCCGAAGATGTTGAAGTTGTACGACAGCCGGCCGGCGAACTCGTCGACCGGAACGCCGCGCTTGATCACCTCGTCGGCGTAGGCGCGCGCGATGCAGAACGCCCACGCCATCTCCTGCGTCGGCGTGGCGCCCGACTCGCGGATGTGGTAGCCGCACACCGACACCGGGCTGTACTTCGGCGCATGCTCGGCGCAGTACTCGATGGTGTCGCCCACCAGCCGGATCGACGGCTGCACCGGGTAGACCCAGGTGCCGCGGCCGATGAACTCCTTGAGGATGTCGTTCTGCGCGGTGCCGCGCAGCGTCTTCAGGTCGAAGCCGCGCTTCTCGGCACAAGCCAGGTACATCGCGATCAGGATCGCTGCCGCGCCGTTGATCGTCAGCGACACCGTGATCTTGTCGAGGTCGATGCCGTCGAACGCGATCTCGAAGTCGCGCAGCGTGTCGACCGCCATGCCGACGCGCCCCACCTCGCCGGCGGCCTGCGGGTCGTCGGAGTCGATGCCG
>DASURM010000146.1:0-2646 GCA_036280035.1 Burkholderiaceae bacterium
GTATGGAAGTTGGTGAAGTGCGTGGTGAACGAGTTGACGAACAACACCTTGTCGCCGGTCTCGGGGTGCGTGCGCACCACCGGATGCTCGGCGTCGGGGTATTGCGCATGCAGCGCCAGGCGCTTGTCGATCGGCATCGCCGCGCCGAAGCTCGCCTCGATGCTGTGGCGCGCGCGCAGGCCGGCGATCTGGGTCTTGATCTGCGCCGGCAGGTTCGCGTAGGCCTCGACCATGTTGGCCCAGATCATGTCGCCGCCCAGCGGCGGACATTCGACGCAGCGCAGCACCGCGCCCATCTGCGGGCATTCGCGCCAGGTGGCATCGCAGTGCCAGGCGTTCTCGTACTGCAGGTGCTTGGTGTCGGCGCCCTTGTAGATGCGCACCAGGCCCGGGTGCTCGGGGTCGCTGCCGACCACCGGGTGATCCTCCAGATCGCCGAAGCGGCGGGCGAACGCCACGTGCTCGGCGCGCGAGAAGTGCTGATCGCGCAGGAACAGCACCTTGTACTGCAGCAGCAGCGCCCTGATCTCGGCGAACAGGCCGGCGTCGCGCGCGGCGTCGCCGAGGTCGACGCCGCTCAGCTCGGCGCCCAGGCTGCAGGTCAGCGGCTCGATCTTCATGGCCACGGCTCCCGGTTCGGCCGCTCAGGCGCGCTGCGCTGCGGCGGCGCCCGCGGAGATTTCGTCGATGAACTGCTCGGCGCGACCCCAGCGGCCGTAACCCGAAGCCGGATTCAGGTGGCCGACCAGGCCGAGGTCGACCAACCGGCTGCCCCAGTCGCCCGCCAGGCCCACGATGCGCTCGTAGCTGCCGAGCGGATCGTCGCGGCTGGCGGCCACCACGCTCGGGAACGGCAGCGGCTCGCGCGGCACCGGCAGCCAGCCAGCGGCCGCCAGCGCGTCGAGCGTCGGATAGCCCTCGGGCATCGGGCGCTCGAAATCCGGCGGCGTCGCCAGCAGCGCGCCCTGCACCGGCCGCCGCGTCTGCCGCGCCCAATGCGCCAGCATCACGCAGCCGCCGCTGTGCGCCACCACCACGATCGGGCCGCGGATCGCCTGCGCAGCGCGCTCGATCGCCGCCACGCGCGCGGTGCAGGAGAGGTCGGCGCGGCCCATCGGCGGCACCGTCTTGACCTTGCGGCGCTGCGCTTCGAGATCGAGCGCGAGCAGCGTCTGCCAGTGTGCGTCGACGTGGTCGCGCAGACCGGGGACGATCAGCACTGTCGGCATGGCGGCGGCAGCGGTCATCGCGTTCAGGCCGCCTTGCGCAGGTAGCCCTGCTGGCGCCCCTTGGCGTTGGGTGCGAAACCGTTGGCCGCCAGCGTCTCCTCGACGGTGTCGTAGAAGACGCCGATCTTGCAGATCTTGCGCGCCTCCTTGCCGGTGGCCACTTCGCGGCCGAACTCGCGCGAGATGCGCACCAGTTGCTCGATCTGCTTGACCGTGCTCATCTTCGCGGTGCGCGACTGGTTCCACAGGTTGTCTTCGATGCCGCAGCGCACGTGCAGGCCCATCGCGATGCCGATCATGTTGATCGGCAGCACGTTGCGCATGCTGCTCTCCACCGTCAGCATCGCGCCGTCGGGGATCGCGCGCACGAAGTTGGCGAGGTTGTAGATGTTCGGGGCGTCCATGCCGCCGCTGATCGCGACCCAGTTCATCACCAGCGGGCCGCGGTAGACGCCGCGGCGGATCAGGCGCTCGACGGTCTCGTAGCTGTTGATGTTGTAGAACTGAAAGGCGCTCTGGATGCCGGCCTTGTTGAGGCGCCGGATGTGCTCCTCGAACCACGCGGGGTTGGACGGAACGATCATCTCGCTGTAGGCGCGCCGGCCCTCGGGCGTCGCGAGCGACGTGCCCTCGATGTCGGCCTCCTCCATGTGCTCGAGCACGTTCATCTGCGTCGTGTTCACCGTCACCGTCACCTGATCGGGCTTGGGCTCGAGTTCGGCCAGCATGTGGCGGGTGTCGTCGGACAGCCACTTGGCCACCGCGCCTTCACCTTCCGGCGCGAAGCTGATCGAGCCGCCGACCTGGATCACCATGTCGGGAACGGCCTTGCGCACGCCGGCGATCAGTTCGTTGAACTTCGAGAGGCGCTTGCTGCCCTTGCCGTCGAGCTCGCGCACATGCAGGTGCAGCACGGTGGCGCCGGCGTTGTAGCAATCGACCGCCTTCTGCACCTGCTCTTCCATCGTGACCGCGATGTCCTCGGGGAAGTCCGAGGGGATCCATTCGGGGCCATAGGGCGCGGCGGTGATGACCAGCTTGTCCTGGTTCTCGGGGAACAGCGAGCCGTCGAGGAAGTTCATGGTGGGTCCTTTGGAGAGTTCGGTGGTGCGGGGGAGGGTGGGGTCAGTAGGTGGCTTCGCCGACGATGCCGGCGCGCTCCATCTTTCGGTGGCAGGGCGGGTAGTCCATCACCGCGTAGTGCTGGGTGCTGCGGTTGTCCCACATGGCCATGCTGTTGGGCCGCCAGCGGAAGCGCACCTGGTACTCGGGAATGAGCGCCTGGTTGATCAGGACCTGCAGCAGCGCCGAACCGCCTTGCGTGTAGTCCTGGCCGACGCGCACGTTGGACGGCGTGTGGAAGTTGGTGAGGTGCGTCGTGAAGGCGTTGACGACCAGGATCTTCTCGCCGGTCTCG
>DASURM010000147.1:0-10663 GCA_036280035.1 Burkholderiaceae bacterium
CGCCGGCCGGCTGCCGGTACGCCAGCTGCAGCTCGAACTGGCCGGCACGCCGAGCAAGCTCGACCACCTCGAGATCCGACGCTTCGAAGCCCTGCTCGCCAACGATCGCCAGGACGCCGGGCGCGTGAGCGGCGCAGGTCAATGGGACGGCAGCGATCTGAAGCTGCAGCTGCAACTGGCCGGCGTCGAACCCGCACGGCTGCTGGCCGCCGCGCCGGCGCTACGCGCCGACGGCAGCGTGTCGCTGCAACTGGCCGGCGTGCCCGTGCCGGCCACCGCGGGCGCCGGTACGCCGACGCCGCGGGCGCCGGCCTGGCAGGCACGGGTCGAGGCCACGCTCGGCGGCACCCTCGGCACATCGACCAGGCCGCTGCATGCGCAGTTCAAGCTGACGGCGAGCGCCTCGACGATCGAGCTGACGCAGGCGCGCGTCAGCGCCGGCGAGGCCAGCGTGCAGGCCACGCTGAAGGCGCAGCGCGGTGGCGAGCCGGCGCTCTGGAACCTGACCGGCCATGGCGAGCTGAACCAGGTCGATCCGCTGCCCTGGTGGCCGCTGCCGGCCGACTCGGTGTGGGCACGCGGCCCACACCGCGCCAACGGTCGCTGGCAGGTCGACGCATCGCTGCCCGCAACGCTGGCCGATCGGCTGCGGCGGCAACCCCAGGCGGCGTTCGCGGCGCTGCGCGGCCGCCTGCAGATCGACCTCGTCGACAGTCTGCTCGCCGGGTTGCCCCTGGCCGCGCACGCCGAGGTGCGCGGCGACGGCCAGGCCCTCGCGGTGCAGGCCAGCGCATCGTCGGCAGGCAACGAAGTCAGGATCGACGGGCGCTTCGCGGTCGACCCTGCGCAGGATCGCTGGCAGTTCGACGCCGCGCTGCCGGCGCTGGCGGCGCTGCAACCCTGGGCGAACCTGGTTCCCGCCTGGCCCTGGCCGCAGGCAGGCAAGCTGACCCTGCATGCCCATCTCGATGGTCGGTGGCCACGGCTGCGCGGCGGCAGCGGCTCGCTGCAGGCCAGCACGGTGCGCGCCGGCGACGATTCGCTGGCCGAGGGCCACGCGCGCTGGCGCTTCGGCGGCAGCGGCGACGCGCCGCTCGACCTGACGCTCGACGCCAAGGGGCTGCAGCGCGGCGCGCTGCGTCTGGACGAATTGCAGGTGGGCATCGACGGCACGCTGCGCGCGCACCGCATCAGCGCGCGGGTCCAGACGCCGGCCCGGCCGCCCGCGTGGAGCGAGAGCCTGCTCGGCGACACCGGCAGCGGCACCCGCGCCACGCTCGACGCGCGCGGTGCCTGGCACGCCGCGAGCGGCGGTGGCGGCCGCTGGGTGGCCGACGAGGCCGCGCTGCGCGTGGGCGGCCGCAACGGCAACGGCAGCCCCTGGCTCGATATCCAGCGGCTGCGCGCCGAATTGGAGTTCGACGGCGACGGCGCGCTGACGCTGGCGCAGCTGTCGCCCGGCCGGGCGTCGTTCGCCGGCGGCGCCGCGCTGCGCTGGAGCGCGGCGTCGTGGCGCGCGCAGGGGCGGCGTCTCGACCTGAGCGGCGAGCTCGAGCCGCTCGCGGTGGCGCCGTTGCTGGCCCGGCTGCAGCCCGACATCGGCTGGGGCGGCGACCTCGGGCTGGCCGGGCGCATCGAGGTGCACGCCGCCGAACGCGTGGATGCCGAGATCGAGTTGGCGCGCACCGGCGGCGACCTGCGCATCGCCGACGAAACCGGGACGCCGCAGCCGCTGGACATCGGCGAGCTGCGGCTCGCGTTCTCGGCGCACGACGGCGTCTGGCGCTTCGCGCAGGGCCTGGCTGGAGCCCAGATCGGCGAGATGGCCGGCGCCCAGGTGGTGCGCACCGATGCGCGCGCACGCTGGCCGGCGGCCGACGCGCCGCTCGACGGCGTGCTGCAGATGCACGTGGCCAACCTCGGCGCCTGGGGCGTCTGGGTGCCGCCGGGCTGGCGGCTGGGCGGCAATCTGCGCGTCAGCGCGGCGCTGGGTGGGCGCTTCGGCGCGCCGCAGCTGCGCGGCCAGATGGAGGGCAGCGAGCTGTCGGTGCGCAACGTGCTGCAGGGCGTGGGCCTGAGCGACGGCGAGCTGATCGCCTCGCTCGATGGCGAGGTGGCGCGTGTGCAGCGCCTGTCGTTCAAGGGCGGCGACGGCCGGCTCGACCTCACCGGCGAGGCGCGGCTCGGCGAGGCGCCGAGCGCGACGCTGCAGTTGGTGGCCGAGCACTTCAGACTGCTCGGCCGCATCGACCGCCGCATCGTCACCAGCGGCCGCGCACAGTTGCAGCTCGAGCGCAACCGCCTGCAGCTCGACGGTCGCTTCACGGTCGACGAAGCGCTGATCGACTTCAGCAAGGCCAACGCGCCGAGCCTCGATGCCGACGTCACCGTCGTGCGCGCCGCGGCGTCAGGCGACGGCGCCGCGTCGAGCCCGCGCACCACCGCGCAGGCCCTGCCGGCGCCGCTGCGCAACGCGCAGGTCAACCTCGCGGTGTCGCTGGGCGACAAGCTGCACATCCGCGGTCACGGCCTCGACGCGCAGCTGCGCGGCGAACTGCGGCTCAGCACGCCGGGCGGCCGCCCCGCGCTCACCGGCACCGTGCGCACCGCCTCGGGTTCGTACGTCGCCTACGCGCAGCGGCTGGTGATCGAGCGCGGCGAGCTGGTGTTCTCGGGCGCGCCGCAGAACCCGCGCGTGAACATCCTCGCGATCCGCCCCAACCTCGACGTGCGCGTGGGCGTCGAGGTGACCGGCACGCTGCAGAACGTGCAGGTGCGCCTGTACAGCGAGCCCGACATGACCGAGATGGACAAGCTGTCGTGGCTGCTGCTCGGGCGCCCGAGCGAAGGGCTCGGGCGCAACGACACCGCGCTGCTGCAGCGCGCGGCGGTGGCACTGCTGGCCGGCGAGGAGCAGGGGCCGACCGATCAACTGCTGCACCAGCTCGGCCTCACCGACTTCTCGGTGCGGCAGAGCGACAGCGAGACGCGCGAGTCGATCGTGTCGCTGGGGCGCCAGCTATCGCAGCGCTGGTACGTCGGCTACGAGCGCAGCGTCAACGCCACCACCGGCAGCTGGCAGCTGATCTACCGCATCGCGCAGCGCTTCACGGTGCGCGCACAGTCGGGCGCCGACAACTCGCTGGACCTCATCTGGCAGTGGCGCTGGTAGGCGCTGCGCAGGCGCGCGGCGCCGCCGATCGGGCGATTCGGCCGGGTCGAGAGAAGGCGCGGGGAGGCGGCAGGCGAACCTGCGGCCTCCCCGGCCGCGCGCATCACCCGGGCTCGGGTTTGCGCACCACCGCGACCGACGCCGCTGCGGCACTGGCCGCCGGAGCGGCGCGGACCTTGGCGACGACGACCTCGAGTTCGCCGGACGACGACGCGAACAGCACGACGACGGCAGCGAACGACAGCACGCTCGCGAGCATGGCTGCCAATACGGCGACCACTTCGGACTCGAGCGACAGGCCGGCGAGTCTGGCTTGCTTGAACAGCGACATGATGCTTCTCCAATCGTCAAACACAGCACGACCATCGAACCGGCGCCCAGGGCCCCACGCCCGCGGCGCCGCGCGGCCCTCGTGCGGCAGGCCGCGTGACAGGTTCCGGTGACGGGTTCCGGAGCCGCCCCATTCGTGCGGCCGGTTTGTTGTTTCGCGAGACACCAACCAACGACCGACAAAGCAAGAGGCCCGGATCCTTGCGGAGTCCGGGCCTCTGGAATCAGAGCTTCGAGGGTGCTGCGCGCCTCAAGGCGACGCGAGATCTCCCTCTCCCGGACTGCGCATACCGTCGATGGCTTGCATCCATCCCAGGCCAGCGCCGGCGCGCACGAACGCACCGACACCCGGCAGGGCGCGCGAGTTGGTGGTGATGGCGTGGCGGTTCATGGACTGGACCTCGTGATCGAAAAGCAGAACACTCGAATGAAAGTTCGGAAGGTGCGCACTCTAGTTGCAGCCGCTTGCGCTGGTCAACCCCCTAATGCCTCGGCAGCGCGATGTGTTGCATGACAGTTGACATCTGACCGTCCTCGGGGCGCTGCAGCGGCACTGCGGAGACCGGCGCATCGCCGCGGCACCCTCCTGCGGTCGATACCGTGGAGGAACGGCGGCGCATGTGAGAATCGCGACTGCACCCGCCGTAGTTCAATGGACAGAACGAGCGCCTCCTAAGCGCTAGATGCAGGTTCGATTCCTGCCGGGGGGGCCAGACACCCGCGGCACCCCGGGGTCGAAAGCGTGCACCCGATCGCGCCCGTCGCGCGCAGTCACGCCGCCCTGATCCGCCGCGAAGCGCCGACGATCACGGCGGCCACGCCGCCCAACACGATGGTCGACGTGACCATGAGTCGCAGGGTCAGGGCTTCGCCGAGCAGCCCAACGCCACCGAGTGCGGCGATGACGGGCACCGTCAACTGGACGACCGCGGCCTGGGTTGCGCTCAGCGCTCGAAGCGCGGTGTACCAGATCGCGTAGCCGACGCCGGAAGTGAGCGCGCCCGACACGATGGCGCAGGCGACTCCCGGTGCGTCGAGTTCGGCCATTGGCCAGAGCACGCCGCTGAGGATCAGCGTCAGCACGCTGGCCCGCCCGAAGTTGCCGGCGTTGACGGCGAGCGGGTCCTTCGACCCGCGCCCACGCAGCGAATACACGCCCCAGGCCATGCCGGCCCCCGCCATCAGGATCGAGGCCATCAGCGAGGGCGCGTGTACGCCAGGCAGCATCAGCGCGGTCAGGCCGCCGCAGGCGGCCACGAAGCCCGCCATCTGCAGCGCTCCCAGCCGCTCGCCCTTCAGCAGGCCCTGCGTGATCATCGTCACCTGCACCGCGCCGAACAGCAGGAGCGCACCCGTGCCGGCCGGCAGCGAACGGTACGCAAAGGAGAAGCTCGCCGCGTAGGCGAACAGGGCGAGCGCGGCGCGCCAGTCGCCCGCACGGCGCACGTTGCCGCCGCCCCGGAAGCGGACGATCAACGCCAGCGCCAACGCCCCGGACGCAAGCCGCAGCGACGTGAAGCTCGCCGCGTCGATCGCCGTCTCTCTCAGGGCGAACCGGCACAACAGCGAGTTGCCGGCAAACGCGAACATGGCGAGCGTCGTCAGCGCCAGCGTCTGCGCGACTCGCGGCGGACGGGCGTCGCGGCGGCTGCCAACGCTCATTGCGGCACCGCGCAGCGCAGAGGCCGCCGGGGCGGCGTCTCGTCGTTTCCCGCTGCCGAGCGACACCTCATTCCACACCTTCACAGGCAAGACGCCGTTCGATTTCCGGCGCATCGTAGAAGCCGGTGGCGGAGCTGTCGAGGCGATCGCCCGCGATGCCCGACAGGAGGCAAATGACCCCCACCAGGCTGCGGGCACGACCGGCGTCGGTGCCCCCGGGGCATGCGGCGGCCGCAGGGCACACAACTGGTTCCGGGCCGGCGCCACTTCTTACACGCCGGTTCGTGCGCGAACACCGCTGCCCGTGAATCCGGGGGGCACCTCTAAGGCAGGCAAACCCTCGGAGAACACCCCGCGGCATATACTGCCGCCACTCCGCATCAAATCGGCCCTCCGGGGCCAGGCAGGACACGATGGGTGGCAAACTGAAAGTCGTTGGGTTCATTGCGCTGGGCGCCGTGGCCGGTGCTCTGGCCACGATCCAACTGACGGCTTTTGCGCGCAACACGCTGGCCCCGTTGCCGCTGGAAGAGCTGCAGCAGCTCGCCGCGGTGTTCGGCATGATCAAGACCGACTACGTCGAGCCGGTCGACGAGAAGAAGCTGATCACCGACGCCATCTCCGGCATGGTGGCCGGGCTCGACCCGCACTCGCAGTATTTCGACAAGAAGAGCTTCAAGGAATTCCGCGAAGGCACCACCGGCCGCTTCGTCGGCGTGGGCATCGAGATCGGCATGGAAGACGGCCTGGTCAAGGTGGTGTCGCCGATCGAAGGCTCGCCGGCGTTTCGCGCCGGCATCCGGGCCGGCGACCTGATCACCCGCATCGACGACACCGCGGTCAAGGGCCTGACGATGGATCAGGCGGTCAAGCGCATCCGCGGCGAGCCGAACACCAAGATCACGTTGATGCTGTTCCGCAAGTCGGAGAGCCGCAGCTTCCCGGTCACCATCACGCGCGAAGAGATCCGCGTGCAGAGCGTGCGCGCCAAGATGATCGAGCCTGGCTACGGCTGGATTCGCGTCAGCCAGTTCCAGGACCGCACGGTCGACGACTTCGTGCGCAAGGTCGACGATCTGTACAAGCAGGATCCCAGCCTGAAGGGCCTGGTGCTCGACCTGCGCAACGATCCGGGCGGCCTGCTCGAAGGCGCGGTGGCGCTGTCGGCGGCGTTCCTGCAAAGCGACGTGACGGTGGTGTCGACCAACGGCCAGATCGCCGAGTCGAAGGCCACCTTCAAGGCCGCACCCGAGTACTACATCCGCCGCGGCGGCTCCGACCCGCTGCGCAAGCTGCCAGCCGCGATCAAGACGATTCCGCTGGTGGTGCTGGTCAACGAGGGCTCGGCGTCGGCCAGCGAGATCGTCGCCGGCGCGCTGCAGGACCACAAGCGCGCCACCATCATGGGCGCGCAGACCTTCGGCAAGGGCTCGGTGCAGACCGTGCGCCCGCTGTCTGGCGAAACGGCGCTCAAGATCACCACCGCGCGCTACTACACGCCGAGCGGCCGCTCGATCCAGGCCAAGGGCATCGTGCCCGACGTCTGGCTCGACGAAACCGCCGACGGCAACCTGTTCGCGGCGCTGCGCCTGCGCGAGGCCGACCTCGAAAAGCACCTCGCCACCCCCGACGAGAAGAAGGACGAGGCGCGCGAAAAGGCGCGCGATGAGGCCCGCAAGCGGCTCGAAGAGCAGCAGGCCAAGGCGCGCGACATCAAGCCGCTGCCCGAGTTCGGCAGCACCGACGACTTCCAGCTCGCGCAGGCGGTCAACCAGCTCAAGGGCAAGCCGGTCGTCGTCAGCAAGGCCGCAGTCGAGCGCAAGGCCGAAGTCAAGACGCAGTAGTCAGCCGAAGGCGCCGACGCGAAGGGTCCGCAATGCGGATCCTTCTTCATTCCAGCGAGAGGGTGAGCGTTTGCACCGCCTCGCGCACCGGCGCGGCGACCTCGATCGTCGTGGCCAGGCCCGACTCGTGCAACCGGTACAGCGCAGCGCGGCCGATGGTCTGCAGCGGCTCCCCCGCCGCGGTGGCTAGCAGCACATGCGCCTTGCTGCGCGCGGCCACATGGGCGCTGACCCAACGTGCATGCAGGAACACGCGCACGCGGTCGCCTTCGTGCAGGCCGTCGACCCAGGCCTTGTGCGGGTCGGTGCCCGGCAGCGCCATCGGCACCGTGGGCAGGCTGCCTTCGCCGCCCCAGTCGGTGGGCAGCGAGCCCGCTGCAGGGGGCGCGTCGGGCACCGTGACGCCGGCTTCGGCCAGCTCCGAGTCCGCCCACGTGGTGGTCAGTTCATCGATCTCGGCCAGCGCCCGCTCGTAGGCCCCCGGCGAGAAGTCCGACCCGCGCTCGAGCCGCTGCAGCACCGGCTCCAACTGCGTCGCCAGTCGCCCCGCTTGCGCGGCCGTGTGCAGCGTGCCGAGCGCCGCGACGCGGTCGACCAGACGCCACAGCGGGTGCTGCAACGACGTCAGCACCGTCGCGTCGGCCCTCGCGCTGCGCAGCGCCGGCCTCGACAGGCGATGCAGCAGCGCCGCGAACACCGGGTCGAGCCGCGACTCTTGCGCCACCTGCGCCAGCAGCCTCGGGATCAGTCGATCGGCCGGCGCCGAGGCACCGCCGAGCTTGCCGGCCAGGCGGTGCATCGCGCCGTCGTCCGACGATGCAGACCCCTGCAGGCCAACGGCCACGCGCAGCCGGTAGGGCAGCGGCTCGACACCCCAGCGCTCGAGCTCGCGCGTCTGTTCGCGCACCGACGTGGCCAGCCACTCGGCCGCCGCCTTCCCGACCACGCGCAGGGCCAGCAGCCGCGCCGGCCTGGCCAGGCCGAGCGACTGCAACGCGCGGCTGAGCGCGCGCGCCAGCACGTCGGGTCGCAATGGCACCACCTCGGGTACTGCGGTGCTGGCCGAGCGCAGCGTCGCGCACAGCGCGCGCAGGTCGCGCAGGTCGGTCTCGGCCGCGGTATCGACCTGCTGGATGACGCGCGCGACCTCGATGTCCTCCTCGATCTGCTGATCGTCCACCAGCGTGAGCTGGTCGATCGGCACCGACGGTGTCGCGGCCCGGGCCGCCGCGTCGTCGCGCGGCTCGCGTGCGAACTCCTCGCGCAGTTGCTGCCGCAGCGCGGCCGAGAACGCCGCCGCCAAGCCGTGCGGCCCGGGCCGTAGCAACGGCAGCAGGCTGGCCGTGTGCTGGCGGTCGCCGGCCACCGCGAGGGCGAGCGCCGGGCCCTGCAGGCGCTCGAGCGCGATGCGGGCGGCATCCGACGCCAGCGCCGGCACGCTGGCCATCACGAGGTCGCGCCAGCGTTCGTATCGTGAGTCGGCAGCAGTCATCGGGCGGCTGGGTGCGGGCCGGCCATCATAGTCAGGCGAACCTTTATGCTTGTTGAATGGACGACGCGCAACTGCTGCGCTATTCACGCCACATCCTGCTCGACGAGATCGGCGTCGAAGGTCAGCAGCGGCTGCTGGCATCGCACGCGCTGATCGTCGGCGCCGGCGGGCTCGGCTCGCCGGCGGCGCTCTACCTCGGCAGTGCGGGGGTCGGCCGCCTGACGCTGGTCGACGACGACCGCGTCGACCTCACCAATCTGCAGCGCCAGATCGCGCACACCACGGCGCGCATCGGCCAACCCAAGGTCGAATCGGCGCGCGCGGCGATCGCGGCGATCAACCCCGACGTAAAGGTCGAGGTGCACCAGCGCCGCGCCGACGCCGAGGCCCTCGACACCTGGGTGCGCGACGCCGGCGTCGTGCTCGACTGCAGCGACAACTTCGGCACCCGCCAAGCCGTGAACGCCGCGTGCGTGCGCCACCGCGTGCCGCTGGTGTCGGGCGCGGCGATCCGCTTCGACGGCCAGGTTTCGGTGTACGACCCGCGCGACCCGGCGTGCCCGTGCTACGCGTGCGTGTTCCCGCCCGATGCCGCGTTCGACGAGGTGGCCTGCGCGACGCTCGGCGTGTTCGCGCCGCTGGTGGGCATCATCGGCGCGATGCAGGCCGCCGAGGCGCTGAAGCTGCTGGCCGGCGTGGGCTCGTCGCTCGCCGGGCGGCTGCAGATGATCGACGCGCGCGGCATGCAGTGGAGCGAGATGCGGTTGGTGAGGCAGCCGCAGTGCAGCGTGTGCAGGGCGCTACGGCCCTGAGGACAGAACGGACGCCGGCACCAGCGGGTCGGGCCGCGATCAGCGGCGCCAGAACTGCGGCGTCAGCAGCACCAGCAGCGACAACAGCTCCAGACGGCCCAGCAGCATCGCGAAGGTGCACACCCAGGTCTGGAAGTCGCTCAGTCCGCCGTAGTTGACCGCCGGCCCGACGTCGCATGCGGATCATCTTGATGCCGCCGCCAGTGGAGCCCGCACAGGTGGCGAAGCAGCCGAGCAGGATCATCAGCATCGGCGCGAACACCGGCCACTGCGCGTAGTCGAACGACGCGTACCTGCAACGCCTCGGGGTACTCGATCAGCTTGCGCACATACGCCGTGACCGACTGCTCCGGGCAGATCACCTGGTCGACCGCGAAGCCGCCCTTGTCGAGCAGCGGCGTGCCGGCCTGGAATTCCGGCGAGCGCACGCGCGCCACGGTGGTCGGCACGTTGAAGACGTCGTGCGCGACCTTGCACACCACGAGATTGGTCTCGTCCTGCGCCGCGCAGGCGATCACCATGTCGGCGTCTTCGATTCCGGCGGCACGCAGCACCGAGGGCTGGATGCCGTCGCCGACCACGGTGCGCAGGTCGAACCGATCCTGCAGCGCCTTCAGGCGCGCGCCGTCGGTGTCGATCACCGTGATGTCGTTGCGCTCGAGCACCAGGCTCTCGGCCACGCTCTCGCCGACCCGCCCGGCGCCCAGGATCACGATCTTCATGCGGCGATTGTCGTGTGCGCCGCGCGGCGCCTCGGCGCGGCTGCCCGCTGCGGCGGCAGCGCCCGCTCGACAGCCGCGCGCTGCGGTGCGCCGAGCACGCCGGGTCCGCCGAGGCACTTCAGCGCCGCCGCGGTGGCGGCGAAAGCGGCGGCGGCGCGGTCGCTGCGCCGCTCGCCGAGCGCCAGCGCGAGCGCCGCGGGGAAGACGTCGCCGGCGCCGGTGGTGTCGACGGCGCTGACGCGCGGCACCGCCAGCCGCTGCAGCACGCCGCCGCGGCGCAGCCACCACACCGGGCGATCGCCGCGCGTGACCATCGCCACCTCGCAGCCGCTGGCCAGTGCGCGCCGCAGGGCGGCGTGCGTGGCGAGCCGCGGCGCGTACGCGGCCAGGCCGGCCTCGGAGAACACGGCCCACTGCGTCAGCGCCACCAGTTGCCGCAGGTCGGCCGCCGGCGCGACGTCGACGTCGAGGATCGCGGTCACCCGCCGCGCGCGCGCCCAGCGCAGCGCCGCGGCGGCGCCGGCCACCCAGCGCGGATCGGCCAGCACGACGTCGGCGCCGTGCAGCAGGCGCGTGTCCAGCGGGTGCGCGGCGGCGATCGCGTTGCCGCGGTGATTGAAGATCTGGCG
>DASURM010000148.1:0-6110 GCA_036280035.1 Burkholderiaceae bacterium
CCTCCAGCCCGGTCGCCATCTCGGCGAGCTTCAGCTGGATCGCCTGAAAGCGGTTGATCGGCTTGCCGAACTGCTGGCGCTCGCCGGCGTAGCGCACCGCCTCGTCGAGCGCGGCGCGCGCGACGCCGAGCGCCATCGCGCCGGTGATGATGCGGATCTCGGCGAGCGTCTTCCTCAGGTGCCCCTCGCCGTCGCCTTCCTCCTTCGACAGACGGTGGCTATCGGGCACGAAACAGTCGTTGAAGGCGACCTCCGAGGTCGGCAGCGCCCATACGCCCATCTTGTGGATCTCGCGGCCGACGGTGATGCCGGCGAAGCGCTTCTCGACGAGGAAGATCGTGAGCTTCTTCTCGCTGCCCGCGCGCGCGAACACGGTGAAGAAGTCGGCCACCGGCGCCGAGGTGACCCAGGTCTTCTGGCCGTTGAGCAGGTAGCCGCCGTCGACCTTGCGCGCGCTGGTGGCGATGCCGTCGAGGTCGGAGCCGGCGTTGGGCTCGGTCATGCAGACCGCGCCGATCTTGTCGCCCTTGAGCGCGGGTTGCAGCAGTCGCTCGACGATGTCGGCGTTGCCCAGCAGGTGCAGGAACTTGGTGCCCATCAGCGACTGCATCGCCGCCGCGCCGGCCAGCGACATCGAGCCGCGCGCGATCTCTTCGAGCGCGAGCGCGAACTCGGGCAGTTGCAGCCCCGAGCCGCCGACGCTCTCGGGGTAGCGCAGGCCGAAGAAACCCAAGCCGCCCAGCTCGGCGAACAACTCGCGCGGAAAGACCCGTGCCTCGTCGAGCGCCGCCGCCTGCGGCACCACGCGCTGATCGACGAAGCGCGCGAACGCGTCGCGGATCGCGCGCTGGTCGTCGGTGAGGTCGAAGTTCATCGCGTCGAACGCTTCCTGGTGTGGCTGCGTGCTGCTCGGTGCCGCGCTCAGGCCGCCGGCCCCAGCTCGGCCTCGCTCATGCCGTAGTCGCGCAGCGCCGCCTCGCGCGAGATCACGCCGTTGCGCACCTCGTCGCGCAACTTCTTGCGGTCGCGCCGCTTGGGGTCGCCCCAGCCGCCGCCGCCGTTGGCCACCTGGTGGTACACGGTGCCCCTGGGCACGCCGGTGATCAGATCCTTGTTCTTCGGCACCACCGTCGTGCCGTCGGGGTAGGTGAGGCGGATGAAGTTGAGCCCCGCCCCCTGACCGCCCGCGAGTCCGAACGCGCCTTCGAAATCGCCGTCGCCGAAGGTGACGAGCTGGGTGTCCTCCGAGCCGATCTCGAACACCGTCTCCACCCCCAGGCCGCCGCGCCACTGGCCGGGGCCGGCGGAGTCTTCGAGCAGCTCGTGCTTGATCAACCGGTGCGGCGTCTGCTGCTCGAACATCTCGTAGTCCTGGTCGAGCACGCCACCGCTGGCGTCGATCATGCCGATGTGGTCGTAGCCGTCGCAGCCTTGCATCGCGCCGGAACCGCCCTTGAGGCCCATGAAACCGATGTCGACGTAGGTCTCGTTCTTGCCCGGGTCGGTGCCGGTGGTCAGCGAGCACAGCAGGTTGTTCCAGCCGGCGGTGACGCGGTCGGGCATCACCGGGCTCAGCGCACGCTGGATCGCGTCGGCGTTCGGCGGGCACAGGTGGTTGCCGAACGTGGTGGCCTTCGGATACGCCGCGTTGAGGATCGTGCCCTCGGGAATCACGATCTCGATCGGCTCGACCATCCCCTCGTTGTGCGGGATGTCGGGGTTCACCATCTGCAGCAGCGTGAGGATGGTGGCCGACGCGCTCGACGTGAAGGTGCCGTTGACGAAGCCGTTGGTCTGCGCGTCGGTGCGCGAGTAGTCGAAGGTGATCGAGCGGTCGCGCACCTCGACATCGACGCGGATCGTGTACTTGCTGCCGACGTTGCGGCCGTCGTAGTAGACGTAGCCCTCGCCGGCGTACTTGCCGTTCGGGATCTTGGCGATCTCGGCTTCCATCATGCGGCGCGTGGCGTCGAACAGCGCGCGCTTGTGCGCCTCGAAGCTTGGCAGGCCGTACTTCTGGATCAGCTCCAGCAGGCGCCGCTCGCCGACCGCGCAGGCACCCATCTCGGCCTTCATGTCGTGCTGCACGATGTCGAGGCGGATGTTGGCGAAGATCAGGTTCCACACGTCGCGCCGCAACTTGCCGCGCTCGACCACCTTGACCGCCGGGATGCGCAGCGCCTCCTGCCAGACCTCGATCGCGTTGGGGTTGTAGCCGCCGCGCACGTTGCCGCCGATGTCGGCCTGGTGGCCCTTGACCGCCGTCCAGCCGACCAGCGTGCCGGCGTGGAACACCGGCTTGAAAACCGCGACGTCGTTGTTCTGGTTGCCCAGCGAGAACACGTCGTTGTGGAAGAACACGTCGCCTTCGAAGATCTCGCCGTCGAAGGTCTTGCGAATGTGCTTGCACACCGGTGCCAGCGAGAACGCCAGGATCGGCAGGTTCTCGGTCTGTTCCAACATGCGACCGTCGGCGTCGTACAGGCCGGTGACGTAGTCCTTGGCCTCGCACAGGATGGGGCTGCGCGTGGTGCGTTCCATCGAGATGCTCATCTCGTCGGTGATCGCCTTGAAGGTGCGCGCGTACACCGACAGCAGGATCGGGTCGATCGCGGTCTCGCCGGCGGCGTGGGTCGTGTCGTTCATGCTGGTTGCTCCGACATTGGGAGACCGCGCGAGGCAAAGCCGCGGTCGGGCGCAGTGCTTCGGCCGAACGGGGCAAAGCCGCGGCATGCGTCGAGGCAAAGCGCGGTGGTGCTGCGCGGTGGGCGGTGCCCGGTGGGGGCGACTTGTGGCGCGGCGAGGAACGCAGCGACGCAAGGGGGCGAGCCCGGACGGGCAAGAGTCCCTGCGGACTCTTGCCCGCCTGGCGAGCCGGTCCGGCCTGCAGGCCGGACCGTGGGAGTCCGGCGCCGCAGGCGACGGACCGGCGAGAAGCCATGAGGCAGTGGCCCGTTCAGGGCCGCTGCGAGCGGCATCGCAGCCGCCCTTGTGGCGCGAGTACCGCAGCGAAGTCGGCGCGCAGCGCCGTCCGCGACAGTAGGAGCCCCCGTCGGGTACCGCCCGCCGCGCCGCGCGACGACCGCTGCAGGCGTGAACCCAACGGATCCACCAGGAGGCACTCGTCTCATGCCAAAGCCTCCTCGTTGACCAGCGTGCGACCGAGCAGGTCTTCGCGCCCTTTGGCATAGAGCACGAACGAGCCGAGCGCGTCGACCGTGCAGTCGAACGAGTCGCTGACGAAGATCGCGGTCGTCTGCTGCTCGATCAGCGCCGGCCCTGCGATGCGGTGGCCGCAGCGCAGGCGGTGACCGTCGTAGACCGGCACCGGCGCGAAGGCGTCGCGCTCGGGGATGTACACGTTGCGCCGGCCCTTGGACGCGGCGCTGGCGTCGGCCGCGCCCGGCGTCTCGCGGCGCACCACCGGCCGCTCGGTGGCACCGATCGCCTGCAGCCGCACGTTGATGACCTCCACCGGGCTGCCTTCGGCCTCCAGCGTGTAGCCGAACAGGCGCTGGTGCTCGTCGTGGAACGCGCGAGCGATTGCCGCGGCATCGCGCCGCTCGATCGCTGCCAGCGGCACCGGTACCGACACCTCGTGGTACTGCTTCAGATAGCGGCAATCGAGGCGCAGCTCGAAGCGCTGCGCCGCCGGCGCGACACGCTCTCGAGTCGATGTGGCTCTGCCACTTGACTCGACCCCCTCGGGGGGCGGCGGCGTCCGCGCCGCCTGGGGGCGCTGTTCGGCGAGCGCCTTAGCGCCGTCGGCGCGCATCTGCGCCACCAGCGCAGCCAGGCGCGGCCAGTCGAGGTGCTCGAGCCGCGCGACGAAGGTGCGCACGAAGTCGTGCTTCAGCTCGCCCATCAGCATGCCGAACGCGCACAGCACCGACGCCTCGCGCGGCACGATCTGCAGCGGCACCTGCAGCTCGTTGCAGATCAGGCAGCCGTGGATCGGCCCGGCGCCGCCGCCGGGGATGAGCGGAAACTCGCGCGGATCGAAGCCGCGCTTGATGGTGACCTCGCGCACGCCCTGCGCCATGTTGTTGCACGCCACGCGGTACATGCCGGCGGCGGCCTGCTCGACGCCGAGCCCCATCGGCCTGGCGATGTGCTCTTCGATCGCGCGCCGCGCCGCCTGCGCGTCGAGTTGCATGCGGCCGCCCGCAAAGTACTGCGGATCGAGGTAGCCGAGCACCACGTTGGCGTCGGTGGTGGTGGGTAGTTGCCCGCCGCGGCCGTAGCACGCCGGGCCGGGGTCGGCACCGGCGCTCTGCGGGCCCATGCGCAGCAGGCCGCCGTCGTCGAGCCAGCCGATCGAGCCGCCGCCGGCGCCGATGGTGTGGATGTCGAGCATCGGCAGCGCGATGCGGTGGCGCGCGATCTGGCCGTCGTTCTTCAGTAGCGGCGCACCCACGGCGACGGATGTCTCGAAGCTGGTGCCGCCCATGTCGGTGGTGATGCATCGGTCGGCGCCGATCGCCTCGGCGTAGAACAAGCCCGCGCCCGGGCCACCGGCGGGGCCCGACAGCAGCGTGAGCGCGGCCTTGTCGCGCGCCGCCTGCGGCGTGATGACGCCACCGTTGCTCTGCATGATCAGCAGCAGGCCGCCGAAGCCCGCGCCGTGCAGCCGCGCCACCAATTGATCGAGGTAGTGGCCGAGCTTGGGGCCGACGTAGGCGTTGAGCGCGGTGGTGCTGACGCGGTCGTAGAAGCGGATCGACGGCAGCACCTCGGTCGACACCGAGAGGTACGCCTGCGGCCAGGCCTCGCGCACCAGCGCTGCGGCCGCGCGCTCGTGCGCCGGGTTGGCGAACGAGTTCATGAAGCAGATCGCCACCGCCTGCACGCCCTGCGCTTGCCACGGTTCGATGGCCGCGCGCACCGCGGCGAGGTCGAGCGGCTGCAGCTCGCGGCCGTCGCGGTCGATGCGCCCGGGCACGCCGATGCGGCGCGCGCGCGGCACCAGCGGCAACACGTTGACGTAGCGGTTGTTGTATTGCTCCTCGCGGATGCCGCGGCGCATCTCGAGCGCATCGCGCACGCCCTCGGTGGTGAGCAGGCCGCACGCGGCACCGGTTGAGGTGAGCGTCGCGTTGGTGGCCACCGTGGTGCCGTGCACGATGGTGTCGACCGACGCCAGGAACTCGCGCAGGCCCATTGCCGGTTCGAGCGACGCGGCGATCTGCTCCAGCCCCTCGACGACGGCGATCGACGGATCGGCCGGCGTCGACAGCGCCTTGTGGATGCGCGGTGGCTCGCCGGCGCGGGCGAGCACGAAGTCGGTGAACGTGCCGCCGACGTCGATGCCGAGTTTTCCGGTCTTCATGCAGCCTGCCCTTCGTGCGCCGCGGCCAGCCGCTGCCGCAGCGCGTCCTTGCGCACCTTGCCGATCGCGGTGCGCGGCAGCGCGTCGATCACGATCACCTCGCGCGGATGCTTGAAGCGCGCCAGGCGGCCGACGAAGCCGGCCAGCACGCGAGCGCTGTCGATGCGCACGCCGGACTTCGGCACGACGAACGCCACCACCGCCTCGCCCCAGCGCGCGTCGGGCCGGCCGACCACCGCGGCCTCGGCGATCTCTTCGCACTCGAGCAGCACGGCCTCGACTTCGACCGGGCTGACGTTCTCGCCGCCGCTGATGATCATGTCCTTGAGCCGGCCGTCGATCCACAGGAAGCCGTCGGCATCGAGGTGCCCGGCGTCGCCCGAGTGGAACCAGCCGCCGGCGAGCGCGCGAGTGCTGGCCTGTGCATCGCCCCAGTAGCCGCTCATCAGTTGCGGGCCGCGCACCAGCACCTCGCCGCTGGCGCCGTGCGGCAGCTCGCGATCGTCGACATCGGCGATGCGAAGTTCGGCGTGCAGCGCGGCGCGGCCGGCCGAGCCGGCGTGCGATCGCGCCTCGTCGGCGTGCTGGCAGCACACGACCGGGCCGGTCTCGGTGGCGCCCCACACCTGGATCAGCGGCACGCCGCGTGCGTGCACCGCGTCGATCAAGCGGCGCAGCACGACGGTGGAGCCGGTGGCGATGACGCGCAGGCTGCTCAGGTCGGCGGCGGGCCAGCGCGGGTGCACGAGCAGCGCCTCGAGCTGCGCCGGCACCAGCACGG
>DASURM010000149.1:0-5393 GCA_036280035.1 Burkholderiaceae bacterium
GTTGCTCGCCTTGCGCGGGCGTCCAGCCCGCGCTGCGGCTCGCGCCTCGCGCTGCATCCCCAGGGCACCCCGGCGCGGTCACGATTCATATGTCAACAGACCCTAGCCGCCTCGCCGTTCGCCAGCTCGCTGCGGCCTGCACGACCCCGGCGGCTCGCACCACGGCGCAAAGCGCGGAGGCCCGATGAACGCACCCGCAGCGGGCGCACGGCGGGTCGACCGGCGCGAGTTCGTCGCCACGCTGCTGGCGGCCACGCCGCAAGCGCTGGTGGTCACCGGCCTCGGCTCGCCGGCCTACGACGTGTTCGCCGCCGGCGACCGCGACCTCAACTACTACCTGTGGGGCGCGATGGGCGGGGCCGCGGCGCTCGGGCTGGGCCTGGCGCTGGCGCAACCGGCACGCTCGGTGATCGTGATCACCGGCGACGGCGAGCACCTGATGGGAATCGGCAGTCTCGCCACCATCGCCGTCAAGCGGCCGCGCAACCTGTCGATCGCGGTGCTCGACAACGGCTACTTCGGCGAGACCGGCATGCAGCGCAGCCACACCAGCCGCGGCGTCGATCTGGTCGCGGTGGCCCGCGGCTTCGGCATCGGCGATGCGCTGGCCTGCGACAGCCTCGACGGCTGCGCCGAGATCGCGCGGCGCATCAATGCCAGGAGCGGCACGCTGTTCGCGCGAGTGCTGATCGAGTCGAGCGAGCCGCCGCGCGCGCTGCCGCCGCGCGACGGCCCCTTCGTCAAGAACCGCTTCCGCGCCGCGCTCGGCCTGGCGCCGCTCTGACTTCGATCGCCTTTGCCGCGCCCGATCGAAGGCGGCGCGAGGGGCGCAATGCGTGCGGCGTCGCGCGCGCGACCGCGCTGGCTGGCCGCGACGCCTACACTGCAGCCCTTCGCGAGGAGACACCGAATGATCACGCTGTGCGGCATCGCCATCTCGAACTACTACAGCAAGGTCAAGCTCGCCTTGCTCGAAAAGGGCATCGCCTTCGAGGAAGAGCGGGTCAACACCGGCTCCAAGGACGAGGCGGTGCTGTCGTGCTCGCCGCTGGGCAAGGTGCCGTTCATCCGCACGCCGCAGGGGCCGCTGTGCGAGAGCGAGGCGATCATGGCCTACCTCGAGGCGCTGCAGCCCACGCCGCCGCTGCTGCCTGCCGACCCCTACGCCGCCGCCAAGGTGCGCGAACTCACGATCTTCATCGAGCTGCACGTCGAGCTGGTGGCGCGCGAGCTGTACGGCCAGGCGTTCTTCGGCGGCACCGCGAGCGACCACACCAAGGCCAGCGTCGGCAAGCGCCTGGGCAAGAACATTCCGGCCCTGAAGCGATTGGCGAAGTTCTCGCCCTACGTGGCCGGCGACACCTTCACGCAGGCCGATTGCGCCGCCTGGCCGCACCTGCCGCTGGTGGGCATAGCCACCCGGCTGGTGCTGGGCGAAGACCTGCTGCTCGCCCACGGCGTCGACTGGAAGGCCTACGCCGCCTTCATCGGCCAGCGCCCGCACGCGCAGAAGGTAACGGCCGACCGCAAGGCGTCGCAGCCGGCCAAGAGCTGAACGCGCTCAGCGGGTCTTCGCCGCCTCGGCTTCCATCTGCGTGACCAGCGCGTCGAGCTGGTCGATCACCGCCTGGATCGTGGCGCGCTGCGTCAGGTCGACGCTGGCCTGCTGCAGCTGCGACATCGGATGGTCGTTGCCGCCGCTCTTCAGTAGCGTCAGGTAGCGCTCGGTCGCGGCAGCGCGCGATTCGGGCGTGCCGCGGGTCATGGCGTCGAACAGCCGCGCCGACGAGGCAAAGCAGGTGGCGTACTGGTACACGTAGTACGGCGAGGCGAAGAAGTGCGAGATGCGCGCCCAGGTGTCCTCGTAGAACGGGTCAAGCGTCATCGCATCGCCGTAGTAGGCGCGCGTGGTGTCGGCGTAGAGCTGACGCAGCACCGCGGTGGTGATCGGCTGGCCGCTCTCGACCAGCCGGTGCGCCTGCAGCTCGTAGTCGGCGAACATCACCTGCGTGTAGTAGGTGCCGACGATCGCGTCGGCCGCGTGCTGCAGCAGCAGGAAGCGCTCCTTCGGTTCGGAGGTGCGACGCAGCAGCTCCTCGAGCAGGAAGCGCTCGTTGGTGGTCGAGGCCACCTCGGCCACGAAGATGGTGTAGTCGGCGGTGGCGAACGGCTGGTTCTCGTACGACAGCACGGTGTGCATCGCGTGGCCGCCCTCGTGGGCCAGCGTGAACACCGAGTCGAGCGTGTCGTTGTAGTTCAGCAGCTGGTACGGACCGACGCCGTAGACGCCGGCGCTGTAGGCGCCGCTGCGCTTGCCCGGGCTCTCGTAGACGTCGATGCGGCCACCGCTCATGAAGCGGCGGTAGCGCGACACATAAGCCTCGCCCAGCGGCGCCACCGACGCCAGCACGAGGTCGCGTGCCGCCTCGTAGGGATAGGTCTGGTCGCTCTCGAACAACGGCAGCGAGCCGTCGTACGGGTGGTAGGTGGGCAGGTCGAGCAGCTTCTTGCGCAGCCGCAGGTAGCGCTGCAGCGGTGCGGCACCGGCTCGCGTCGCCTCGATCAGCGTCTCGACCACCTGGCGCGGCACCGCATCGGAGTCGAGCGCCGCGTCGAGCGTGGTGGAAAACTTGCGCGCCTGCGTCATGAACCAGTCGCGCTGCAGCACGCCGTTGTAGACGGCGGCATAGGTATGGGCCGTGGTCGCGTAGGCGCCCAGGTGCGCTTGCGCTGCCTTGGCCCGGTCGGCCTGGTTGCGGTTGCGCTCGAGCAGCGCGTGGTAGTTGCCCGGCGACAGCGTCACGCTGCTGCCGTCGGAGAACTCGACGGTCGGAAACTTGATGTCCGACGTGCTCAGCTCGGAGTAGGTCTCGCGCGGCGTGCCGTTGAAGCGCCCGGCCAGCGACAGCAGATGCTCGCCCCTCTCGTCGAGCGTGTGCGCCGCACGTCGATACACCTCGAGAATCGGAAAGCGGTAGGGCTTCAGCGCCGGCGTCTCGTCGAGCCAGCGCTGCATCGTGGCCTGCGGCACGGTCAGCATCTCGGGCGTGAACCAGGCGGTGGCGGTGTCGAACTTCGCGAACAGCGCGCCCACGCGCTGGAAGCGCCCGGCCACCGCCTGATCGCGCGTGTCGACGTCGCGCTGCAGTTGCGGGTAGCGGAACAGGCGGTACTGCAGCTTGCCGATCTCGTCGAACGCGAGGTAGGCCTTCAGCACGGCGTCGGGGCCTTTGCCCAGCGTGCCCTTGAGCGCCGCAAAGGCGTCGGTCTTGGCCTCCATGTCGCGCATGCCGGCTTCCCACGCGTCCCAGTTCGGGTAGATGGGGCTGAAGTCCCAGCGGAACTGCGCCGGGATGTCGGCGCGGTTGCGCGGCGCCTTGGTGGTGGCGGCGGTTTGCGCGACGGCAGAGAAGGCGGTGGTAGTCATCAGAGCCATGATCGGCCACGCGAGTCGGTGGTTCATTGGCCCGATTGTGTCAGCGCCGGTCGCACCGGCTGGCCGGCGCGGGCTTTGGTCTGCCCGGGTGGCGCTACGCCGACTTGTTGGCCGCCACCGCGGCGCGAATGAGCGCCTTCAGCGCCTTGGCGTCGATCGGGTCGCCTTCGCGAAAGTCGATCGCCCGCCTGACGTTGCCGTCGAGGCTGGAGTTGAAGAGCCCGCTCGGATCGGGCAGCGAGGCACCCTTGGCGAAGGTCATCTTCACGGCCTTCTTGTAAGACTCGCCGGTGCACAGGATGCCGTGGCGCGACCACACCGGGTTGCTCCACTTCCATTCTTCGACGATTCCGGGATCGGCCTCGCGGATCAGCGTGCGGATGCGCGCCAGCATCGCACCGCGCCAGTCGCCGAGCTGCGCGATCCGCGCATCGATGAGCGCGCTGGCCGGCTCGGTGGTCTTCGGTGCGCTCTTGCTCGTCGTCATGCGGCGCGGCGCGTCTGGATCAGCTTCCAGCCGTTGCCCGACGGGTCGCGAAAGCCCGCGTCGACGTTGCCGTAGCGCGCGACCGGCCCCTGCGTGAACTCGACGCCGCGCTCGCGCAGGCGCTCGCAGGCGGCGCGGCAATCGTCGACGCCGAGCACCAGCGGCGGCATCGCGCCCTTGGCCACCGCCGCGCGCAGCGATTGCGCGGTGGCCGCATCGTGCAGCGGCGGCCCCGGCGCGAACAGACCGAGCTGGAACGACGGCTGGTCGGGGTGTTGCACCGTGAGCCAGCGGTACTCGCCGTTGCGCACGTCGGTGTGCAAGCGAAAGCCGAGCTTGTCGACGTAGAACGCGAGCGCCTCGTCCTGATCGCGCACGTACAGACCCACCACCTCGATACCCTGGTTCATCGAACCTCCTGTTTCAGGAGCCGATTTGTACCGCCTGCCGCGCGGCGGCGCTTCTCCGAAACTGCGGTCGTGAGGTCGGGCCGCTGCGCGGCGCTGACGATGCACGCAGGCACGCGCTCCAGGCCGTGTGCCGCGCCCCGCGCGCCCGCCCGCACCGCGCTCGGGCTGCTGCCGGTGACGTCGCGAAAGGTGCGTCCGAAGGTGCCCAGACTCTCCCAGCCGGTGCGAAACGCGACCTCGGTGATCGACAGCTCGCTGTCGCGCAGCAGTGCGCTGGCGCGCTCGATGCGCCGCGTCAGCAGGTAGCGGTGCGGCGGCACGCCGAACGCCTGCTTGAACGAGCGCGCGAAGTGAGCCTCGGAGACGCCGCTCACGCGCGCCAGACGCCGCACCGGCCACGCCTCGTGCGATGCGGCGTCGATACTGTCCTTGGCGCGCAAGAGACGGCGCAGCAGATCGGGATCCTGACTGGCAGGGTTACCACTGGGGTCGACGCGATTTCCAGGCACGGGCGCGATTCTCGGCCAGAGGCCGCGACCTTCGCCTGCGCTGTTGCGACCCAACCCAACCGCGGGCCCCTGGCGCACGCCACGGGATCCCCCCTCTGGGGTGTGCCTGGCTTCCCCCACGCCAATGCGAAGCTGCCACCCGTGAGAATCCGCGCCATGGCCCGCATGCGGATCACGCCCGTTGCCGACGTGGCAGCGCCGGGGCCCGTACCGGGCACCCCGGTGCCACGGGCCGTGCCGCCGCGCGCGGCGAGCCGGCTCGCCTGGCCGGTGCGGCGCCGCAACGAGCCGCAACGGTCGCCGCGAGCCGGCGAGCGCTGGCAGCGACTGAGCCGGCCGATGAGCCCCGACGACCGGCGGATGGCGTTCGCGCTGTCGGTCTCGCTGGGGGTGCACGCGCTCGTGTTCCATCTGACCTTCGGCGGCCAAGGGGTCGGGCTTCCGCGCATGGCCTTCCCGTGGCAGGAGCGCCGCATAGAGGTGCCCGATCTGCGCATCGTGCTCGTTGCGCCGCCGGCAGCGCCCGCGACACCGGCGACGCCAACGATGCC
>DASURM010000150.1:0-3062 GCA_036280035.1 Burkholderiaceae bacterium
CGACGTACCCGAGCGTGTTCCGGCACCTGAGTCGCGCCGGGGTCGCGAACCGCGAAGCGCTGGCGCAATGGTTCGCCGACGAGAACCACCGCCCGCTGGCAGCCAAGGGCAACCACCCGACCATCGGCGCCGTGGTGCGGCTGGCGCGCATGCGCGAGATCGCGCAGTGCATCGACGTGCTCGCCGGCGCGCTGGTCGGCGCGCTGCGGCCGGCGAACCCGGCCGACCGGCCGGCGGCGCTGGCGAAGATCGAGGCCGCCGTGGTGAAGGCGAAGAAGTACGACAGCGTGCCCGACTACGCGCTCGCCGTGCCAGACCAGTTGAGCGACGTCGGCAGCCTGGCGGCCGAGTTGCTGCATCACGATTTCGGCGCGATGCCGGTGCATGCCGCCGCCACCGCGCTGGGCAACGCGCTGGCCGGCGTCAAGCGCTACGGCGACGACGACCAGCCCTGGATGGACCTGGCACAGAACTGGGACTTCAGCGACCCGGCGCTGGCGATGAACATCTTCCTGCCCGACCCGCAGCGCAACGGTGTCTGGGACTGGCGCGCCCCGTTCTACATGGCGTCGAAGCAGCCGCCGGGCGCACCCAACCGCGAGGCCGAGCCGATTCCATTCCTGACCGGCACGCGCTGGGTCGACTTCGTCGACGAGTATCACAAGAATCTGGCCGCGTTCTCGTTGCTGCCGGCGCTGGCACCGCGGTTCCCGGCGTTCAGACCGAAGTTCGACCCCAGGGGCCCGAACCAGGGGCCCGGCCGGGGCCAGCCTGGCCGCCCACCCGGAGGGGGCGCAAGCGCAACCGGAGACGACGATCAAGGCAAGGCCGCCTGACGGCGGCTCGGACAAGGCCGCCTGACGGCGGAAGCGCCGAATCGTCTGCCGATCGTCTACTTGTGACCGTCGGATCAGCCGCTTTGTTGCGTCGCAATGCGACGCGGCATTCGATGCAATGCCTCCCACGCCGCCGCAGTCATGGCGGACCAGGAGGCCCGAATGTCGTCCCAGCAACTCCGCTCTCTCGCCCACCACGTCATCCCTGGCGGGCAACGACCGCTGCGCCCATGGCCCCGCCTGGCGCCGGTCGACAAGGCTCCGCTGCCAAAACCCCTGGTGATGGGCGGCACCGTACCGCCGGTGCCCAAGGCCACGGTGCGCACCCGCTGGCAGCCGGAGTCGATGCCGGTGTTCCCGATCGATCCGGCCACCGACCCGATCCGCCAACTCGCCGACGACGACCGCGCGTCGCTGATGCTGTTGACGCTGGTGCTGTGCGTCACGGTCTCGATTGCGCTGCTGGGGTTCGGCCTGCAACTGCTGCAGTGAGCTTTGGCCAGGCCCGGAGGCCGGATCGCGGCCACCCGCGCGATGGCATGCCGGTCGCGCGCGACGGCAGTTGATCCCTCCGGCCCTGCAGCGCGTCGGCAGCGCACGCCGGCGGCTTCCCGGCTTGCGTACAGTGGGCAGCAACGCCTCCTCGCTTGCCACCACCATGTCCGATGCCACCGCCACAGCGAACACGTCGCGCTGGCAGCGCTTCGCCGCCGCAGCCGTGCGCGCGTTCCATGCCTACGCCGGCTGGCTGGTCGGCATCAGCTGGTGGCTGTTCGCGTTGCTGTCGATCCTGTTGCTGATCGTGGCTGCCCTCCTGCAGCACATACCACCGTTCAGCTGGAAGACCAGCGAGGTCGTCATCGCCGGCTCGCCGCCAGCGCCGCCCGAGCCGCCGAGATCCCAGGGGCGCGAGCCCGCGGTGCGGATCGAGAAGGGCAAGACCGGCAAGCCGGGCGAGCGCAGCTACGAGATCAGGATCGACGAGACCGGTGTCCGCATCACGCCCAAGACACCCCCGGCCAGCGCGTCGGGCGCGGCCAGCGCTGCCAGCGGCGCGTCGGCGCCCGCGATCGCCGACGGACCGTCGGTCGAGATCAACCTGCCGCCCGGGACCACCAGCGAAACCGTGCGGCAGGCGGTGGAAGAGGCCCGCCAATCGATCATCGAGGCGATTCAAGAGGCCCAGGAGGAGGCGAAGGACGAAGCCGACTCCGCAAACGAACGGGCGCAAACCGCAGCCGAATCCCGCGGCAAGCGCGTGCGCGTGCGGACGACGAGCCTCGGCGACTTCCTGCCCGAGCTGGCCTTCCTGTGGATCATCGCCTCGGCGGTGATCAAGATCACCTACAAGCGGCAGATCCAGGCCGAGGCGCAGGCCGCGCAGGCCACCGAGACGGCCGAGGCCGAGTCGCTCAAGCGCCAGGTGGTCGAGGCGCGCATGGCGGCGATGCAAGCGCAGGTGGAGCCGCACTTCCTGTTCAACACGCTGGCGTCGATCGACCACCTGATCGAGACCGACCCGGCGCGCGCCAGCACGATGCAGAAGAACCTGATCGCGCTGCTGCGCGCGTCGATGCCGACGCTGCGCGAGGCCGGCGACGGCGGGCCGCGCGACCTGAAGCGCGAACTCAAGGTGATCAGGCCGTACCTCGAGATCCTCAAGGTGCGGATGGAGGACCGCCTGCGCACCGAGATCGACGTGCCCGACGGGCTGCTGTCGGCCGAATTCCCACCGATGATGATCCAGACGCTGGTCGAGAACGCGATCAAGCACGGCCTCGAGCCCAAGCCCGAGGGCGGCTCGTTGGGCGTGCGCGCCGAGGTGCAGCACGGCAAGCTCGCGGTCACGGTGGCCGATTCGGGCGTCGGCTTCGGCAAGGCCGCCACCACGGGCACCGGCGTCGGCCTGGCCAACATCCGCGAGCGGCTGGCGCTGCTGTACGGCAACAAGGCCACGCTGAGCGTGCGCGAGAACGCGGGCGGCGGCACCGCGGTGACGATCACCGTGCCCTACAGGAGCATCGACGACGGGGTGGCGGCGTGAGTGTCGGGCTGCGCGCCGCTACGATCGCTGCATGAGCAACGACCACGACCGACCCCGCGCCGTACTGGCCGACGACGAGCGGCTGATGCGCGAGCAGATGCGGGCCCGGCTGACCGAGGTGTGGCCCGAGCTGCAGGTCGTGGCCGAAGCCAGGAACGGGCTCGAGGCAGTGCAGGCGGTGC
>DASURM010000151.1:0-5688 GCA_036280035.1 Burkholderiaceae bacterium
CGGCGGCGGTCGCCGCGGCAAGCGGCCCGCGACCGAAGCGCAGGTATTCCTGGTAGCCGAAGAGCCCGCCGTAGGCCGCGTCGCCACGGGCCTTCATCAGCGCGGCCGTGCGGCGCACGACGCGGGTGTTGATCGGGCCCATCACGAACGGGCCGACCCAGGCGTCGAAGTCGGCGTCGCGGTGCGGCGCCACCGGGTCGGCATGCTCCGTGGGGTCGCGCGGCGCGGTGCTCGGCGGATTGAGCAGGAACGGCTCGGCCAGCCGCCCGCTCTGGCCGGACTCGATCATGTTCAGCGCCGAGGCCAGCGTGCCGCCGTTGAGGCCGCCGCGCATCGAATGGCAGGCCTTCACGCTCACGCAGGGTTCGCGGTGCTGCTGCCACACGGCCTCGGCGACCAGCCACGCGCCGAGGTCCGACGGCACCGAGTCGAAACCGCAGCACGGGATGATGCGGGTGCCGTCGCGCGCGGCCTGCGCATGGTGGCGATCGATCAGCTCGCGCACCCACGGCGTTTCGCCGGTGATGTCCACGTAGTGCGTGCGGTGCGCCACGCAGGCGGCGACCAAGGCGCTGCCATAGAGAGCAAACGGCCCTGCCGTGCTCAGCACGACCGCGGCGCTGGCGGCCACGGCATCGAGTGCTTTGCGATCCGCTGCATCGGCCACCAGGATGCCGGCACTTGCGGCCCCCGAGCCACAGGCTTGCCGCACCTGCTCGAGCTTGTCCTGCGAGCGGCCGGCCAGCGCCCAGCGCACGCCACCGGCATGCGCGGCGAAATGGACCACCGTCTGCCGGCCGACGAAGCCGCTGGCGCCATAGAGCACCACGTCATAGGTGCGCTGGGGCGAGGTTCGTTTGGTCAAGGCAGCTCCTGAGCCGATCGGCGCCTATGATGCATCCACCGCAGGGAGAAGCACCATGAGCACAGACGAGCGCAAGGCCATCGAGCAAACCGTTCAGACCTACCTCGACGGCCTGTACGAGGGCGATGCCGACAAGCTGGCCGGCGTGTTCCACGACACCAGCGCACTCACCTCCGAGAAGGACGGCAAGCTCGCCGTGATGCCGCGCGAACAGTTTCTGAAGGCGGTGCGCGAGCGCCCGTCACCCAAGGCGCAAGGCCTGGTGCGCGACGACGCGATCCTGCTGGTCGACCAGTCGGGGCCGACCACCGCCTTCGTCAAGGTCAAGTGCCAGATCCCGCCGCGCTACTTCACCGACTACCTGAGCCTGCTCAAGGTCGACGGCCGCTGGGTGGTGGCGCAGAAGGTGTTTGCCACCGTGGTGAAGCCGTAGCGAACCGGCCGCGCGGCAGCCAGGGCCTGTGCCTCACGCTTGCACGTAGGCGGCCGCTGCAGCAGCGCGCCCGCGAGCAGGGAGGCCGGCGAAGACGCGCGGCTTCGGGCCTCGCGAGCATCGTCGACGTTCAGACGCCGGCTTGCGCCCTTCAGGGCTCGGCCGCCCTGCGCACCGACACCAGCACGTCGGCCCTGCACTCGGCCAGCACCATCCTGGTCGTGCTGCCAAGCATCAGTTCCCCGATCGCATGGCGGCCCTGGCGGCCCATGACGATGAGGTCGCAGTCGTGCTCCTGCTCCTGTTGCGCGATCAGCATCCACGGGTCGTCGCCTTCGGGGGTCGATTGCAGCAGCCGCTCGGCCGCAAGGCCGGTCTGCGCGGCCAGCGCGTCGAGCTGGCGCTGCGCCGCGTCGCGCGCGCGGGCGCGCTGGCGGGTGATCGACTGTTCGGCCACGCCGGCTCGACGCCTGCGGCGCTCGAAGGGCACTTCCACGGCATGCATCAGCACCAGCGTCGCATCGGGCGCGATGCCGTCGGCAACGCGCACCGACTCCAGGCTCCAGGGCGAGAAGTCCACCGGCACCAGCACGCGGCGATACGGTCCGTGCACCGCCTGCCGCACCATCAGCACCGGCCGCCTCGCGTACCTGGCGACACGTTCGGCCATCGAGCCGAGGACGACGCCGCGCGTGAATCCGCTGCCGCGCGTGCCGGTGACGAGCAGTTCGGCGTCGAGCTGTTCGGCCAAGCTCGCGATCTCCCCCAGCGGATGACCCGCCGCCAGGTGTTCGGCGACGCGCGCGCCGTAACGCCGCTGCAGCTCGGTCGCCAGGGCATGCAGCCGCGAGCGGGCATCGTCCTCGATGGCTTGCGCATCGGCCGCGTCGCCGGCGCGACGCAGTTCGTCGAGCGCGCTCGCGGCCAAGGCATGCATCAGCGTGAGTTCCGCACCGTGTGTGCGCGCCAGCAACGCGGCGCGGTCGCAGGCATCGCGCGACGACGCCGACAGGTCGGTGGCGACAACGATGTTCGTCAGGCTGCTCATGAGTTCTCTCTCAGGCTGATCAGCTACGAAGAATGTAGCCGACAAGCCGTCGAACTGCCCGCCGCGTTCAGGGAGAGCAAGAGGCCAAAGCGTGCGCGCTCTTGAACTGCAGGCCGACCGGCCGCAACTGACAGGCAACTGTTGGAGTTGGCCATGAAGTCGGATTCGACGATTCGCAGCCGGTTGGAAACTGTCTTCGCGCTCGCGCACCTGCTGCAGCGCGTCGAGATCGGCCGTGCCCGCGCCGACGCCGATGCCTACCGGCACCTGGTGTCGCAGTTGCAGGCCGCGCTCGCCGAGCCGATGCCCGCCGATGCGCTGCAGGCGATCCTTGCGGCGTACCCCGCGGCCGGCGAGGTCTACGAGAACCTGCACTACGAGCAGGCGGGGCTGTCGCGCGCGCCGCTCGAGCAGTCGGTGGCGTCCGAGCTGGCGGCCAAAGCAGCGCTGGCGCGCGCGGCGACGCGCGCAACGCCGAGCAACTGAGCCCAGGGCGTTCGCTGCACCAGCAGCCGACTGACATCAGAGTATCCTGAGCCGCTGCCGGCGCCTCGCGCCTTCAGTCGCCTTCTCGAGCGGCGCATCCCCGCCGTCCCCCATGGATAACTTGTCAGGCGTTCTCAAGTCGGTTCGCCTCGAAGGCGCGCTTTTCCTCGACGCGCAGTTCACCGCGCCCTGGTGCATGCGCGGCCGCTACGGCATGACCAGCGTCAGGCAGCGGCTCGCCGGTGCCGACCATGTCGTTTTGTTCCACTTCCTTGTGCAGGGCGCCTGCCGCGTGCGGCTTGCCGAGGGTGGCGAGGAGATCGAGGCCGTTGCGGGCGACCTGATCCTGTTTCCGCAAGACGACCGGCATCTGATGGGCAGTGACCTGCGTGTCGCCCCTCTCGAAGCCGACCACCTGATCGACGCCGCCGCCGTGGTGGCGGCCAACCCGAACTTCGTGCCGATTCGCGAGGGCGGCGGTGGCGCGGCAACGCACTTCGTCTGCGGATACCTCGCCTGCATCCGCGGCTTGAGCGGGCCCTTGTTCGCAGCCCTGCCGCGCATGCTGCGCATCCGGCTCGGGGACAACGCCGCCACAACGTTGTGGCGCCAGCTCATGCGTGCCGGCGTGCACATTTCCGGTTCGACGGTGCCGGGAGCGGAGTCGACGCTGGCCAAGATCGCAGAACTGATGCTCGTGGAGGCCTTGCGCCGTCATGTCGCGTCGCTGCCGCCCGAGGGCAAGGGCCTGCTGGCGGCGCTGCGCGACGTGCACATCGGTCGTGCCCTGGCTCTGCTGCACGAGGCGCCCGAGCGCGCCTGGACCGTGGACGACCTGGCTCGTCAGGTCGCCTTGTCGAGATCCCTGCTGGCCACGCGCTTCGCATCGCTGGTCGGCGAGTCGCCGATGCAGTACCTGACGCGCTGGCGGCTCGCGCGGGCCGCGCGGGTGCTGCGCGCTGGCAACGACGCCATCGCACGGATCGCCGAACGCAGCGGCTACGCCACCGAAGCCGCGTTCAGCCGCGCCTTCAAACGCGAATTCGGCCTGCCGCCGTCGAGTTGGCGCAAGACGCGCGTCGGGGACGAAGGGCGTCTGGCAGCAGACGCTTGACGCGTCGCAGGTTCTCGAGATTCGTGGGCGCAAGCGCTGCGCCGAACCTGAGCGTCCCGTTCCGCCTGCCGGCCGACGCCGCCGCGTGGCAGGTCGGCGCGAGCATGACCCGTGCCGATCAGTCGGCTGTCACCGAGGCGAGGTTGTCGAGTCCGGCGCGATAGACGCTCGAGATCAACTTCTTCGCATCGGCCTCGGACGTGCCGGAGGCGACGTTGAACTGCGAGCTCCACACGACGGTCGACCCGCCTCGCCTCTCCTTGATCTGGACCGTGGAGACATAGTCCTTCACCGGCGCCGGCGACTCGATGATGCGGTACTGGTAGCTGCGCGCAGCCGCGTCGAAGGCCACCAACTCCTCGGTGAAGCGGCCGCCGTCCTTGGCGACCAGCACGCGCACGCTGCCCGGCGTGTGGCCGTCGCCGCGAACCATCTTGGTGGTCGCGAAGGCCGGATGCCAGGCTTGCCAGGCCGAGAAGTCGCTGGTGGCGGCCCAGACCCTGGCTGGGGCCACCGCGAGTTGCACGGTCTCGACGACCGAGACGGCGCGCTCCGCGGCGGGCGCCGCAGCGGACAGCGCCACCATGGCCCCGAGGCTCACGGCTTTCATGGTACGCGTCGCGACGGAATCCTGGTCGTCGGAGCGATGCTGGTCTTCAAGAGTCATTTCATGGTCCTGTCGAATGGAGGATCGCGACGGCCCGATCGAGCGCAGCCGCGGGGATGGTGTGCGTTGCAGTACCGATCGATTGGCGCTGCAACGGTGACCAATGTCCCCGCTCTGCGGCTTGGCGACATATCCGGAGCGCCCGCGTTCTTGTCCGAAACCCCCGACTGACGGGGTCGACGGCGCTCGCGGCGACGCTGTGCCAGTTCACGCGTCCAGCTCGTAGTGAAGGACCGACCAGCTGGCCGCGGGCTACGACCGCATGCAGGTGCTGTGGGACGTCGACCTCGAGGTGGCCGAGCGCGAGACCGTGGTGCTGCTCGGTGCCAACGGCGCCGGCAAGACCACGCCGCTGCGCACCCTGCTCGGGCTGCTGCCGGCCTGGCACGGCAAGATCGCCTTCGCCGGCCACGACATCAGCCACCTGCGCACCGACCGGCGAGTGCGCCACGGCATGGCCTACATGTCGGAGATCGCCGTCTTCGCGGGCCTCAGCATCGAGGAGAACATCCGCATCGGCGGACAGTTCCTGCCCAAGAGCGCATTGGGCGCGCGCGCCGATGCGCTGTACGCGCTCTTTCCGATCCTGCGCGAGCGCCGCCGTGCCGCCGCGTCGAGCCTCTCGGGCGGCCAGCGCAAGATGCTCGGCATCGCCAAGGCGCTGGCCGGCGAGCCGCGCCTGCTGGTGATGGACGAACCCTCGGCCGGGCTGTCGCCGATCCTCGTCAAGGAGGTCGTCGCCGCCCTGCGCAGGCTGCGCGAGGGCGGGCAGTCGCTGCTGATCGCCGAGCAGAACGTCAAGTTCCTCGAGCTGGCCGATCGCGTCTACACGCTCGACGGCGGGCACATCGGCTTTTGCGGTACCGTGGCAGCGATGCACGAGAACGACGCACTGCGCCGCGCCTACTTCGGGCTGCACTGAAGCTGCCTCCAACTCGGTACTGATCCAACAGCCACCAAGCACCATGGGACCGCTGCACGGCATCCGCATCATCGACATGACCTCGGTGCTGATGGGCCCGTTCGCGACCCAGGCGCTCGGCGACATGGGCGCCGACGTCGTCAAGGTCGAGGC
>DASURM010000152.1:0-7314 GCA_036280035.1 Burkholderiaceae bacterium
CGGCGATCAGCATGATCCGCCGCGCCGAGGAGCGCGGCGAGATCAAGCCCGGCGACACGCTGATCGAGGCCACCTCGGGCAACACCGGCATCGCGCTGGCGATGGCCGCCGCGATCCGCGGCTACCGCATGGTGCTGATCATGCCCGAGGATGCATCGGCCGAGCGCGCACAGACGATGAAGGCGTTCGGTGCCGAGTTGATCCTCACGCCGCGCACCGGCGGCATGGAGACCGCGCGCGATCTGGCCCTGCAGATGCAGCACGACGGCAAGGGCCGCGTGCTCGATCAGTTCGCCAACCCCGACAACCCGCGCATCCACTACGAGACCACCGGCCCCGAGCTGTGGCGGCAGACCGACGGGCGCATCACGCACTTCGTCAGCGCGATGGGCACCACCGGCACCATCACCGGCGTCAGCCGCTATCTGCGCGAGCGCAAGCCCGGCGTTCGCATCGTCGGTGCGCAGCCGGCCGAGGGTTCGCGCATCCCGGGCATCCGCAAGTGGCCCGAAGCGTACCAACCGAAGATCTACGATCCGCAGGCGGTCGACGAGCTGGTGCTGGTGTCGCAGGCCGACGCCGAGGAGATGGCGCGTCGCCTGGCGCGCGAAGAGGGGCTGTTCGGCGGCATCTCCGCCGCCGGCGCGTGCTGGGTCGCGCTGCAGGTGGCAGCGCAGGTGCGCGACGCGACGATCGTGTTCGTGGTGTGCGATCGCGGCGATCGCTATCTGTCGACCGGCGTCTTTCCCGCGTGAGCGCGCACGGCCGCCCGAAGCGCGAGCGGCTCCCCCCGGGGGGAACGCGCGGCAGCGCGAAGGGGGCCAGGTGAGCGCGCACGGCCGCCCGAAGCGCGAGCGGCTCCCCCTCGGGGGGAACACGCGGCAGCGCGAAGGGGGCACGCGTTGACAATGGCGGGTCCGTCGTATCGCTATTGCCCGCTGTGCGCCACCGAGTTGCAGCCGCTGGCGCAGCTCGAAGACAGCGGTGAGAAGGTTCGCCTGCGCTGCCCCGCGTGCGGCTGGACGCACTGGAACAACCCGACGCCGGTGCTGGCGGCGGTGATCGAATGCGCCGACCGCGAAGGCCGCGTGCTGCTGGCTCGCAACGCGGCGTGGAGCGGCCGCATGTTCGCGCTCGTCACCGGCTTCATGGAAGCCGGCGAGTCGCCCGAGAGCGGCATCCGCCGCGAGGTGGCCGAGGAAACGGCGCTGCAGGTCGACGCGCTCGACCTGATCGGAGTCTACGAATTCGAGCGCATGAACCAGGTGATCATCGCCTACCACGCACTCGCACACGGCGAGGTCCGGCTGTCGCCCGAACTGGCCGAGTACAAGCTGTTCGCGCCGCGCGACATCGTCTGTTGGCCCGCGGGCACCGGCCACGCGCTGGCAGACTGGCTGCGCTCGCGAGGCCATGAGCCGCGGTTCATGGAGTTGCGGCGCCCCGCGTAGAATCGGCCACCATGCAAGCCCAGAAAGAGCTCGACACCCGCGGCCTGAACTGCCCGCTGCCGATCCTGAAGGCCAAGAAGGCGCTGGCCGACATGCAGAGCGGCGAGGTGCTGAAGGTGGTGTCGACCGACCCCGGTTCGATGCGCGACTTCCAGGCCTTTGCGCGCCAGACCGGCAACGATCTGCTCGAGCAGAGCACCCGCGCCGACGAGTTCATCCACTACCTGCGCCGCCGCTGAGGCGGCCGCAGTGGCTCAGAGCTTCAGCTCGCCCAGATAGCGCCGGAACCCGGGCCCCAGCTCGGGGTGTGCCAGCGCCAGTTCGACGTTGGCCTGCAGGAAGCCCTCTTTGCTGCCGCAGTCGTAGCGCCTGCCTTCGTAGCGGAAGGCGAACACCTTCTCGCGGCGCAGCAGCGACGCGATGCCATCGGTGAGTTGGATCTCGCCGCCGACGCCGCGCGCCTGGGTGGCGATTTCATGGAACACCCCGGGCGTGAGGATGTAGCGGCCGGCCACCCCCAGGCGCGACGGCGCCGCCTCCGGCGCCGGCTTCTCGACGATGCCCGTGACGTCGAGCAGGCGGTCGCCCACCGGCGTGCCGGCGACGATGCCGTAGCGCTTGGTCTGGTCGGCGGGCACTTCCTGCACCGCGAGGATCGACGCGCGCCACTCGGCGAAGCACTCGACCATCTGTGCGAGCACCGGCGGCTCGCCGACCATCAGGTCGTCGGCCAATAGCACCGCGAACGGTTCGTCGCCGACCAGCCGCTGGCCGCACAGCACCGCGTGGCCCAATCCGAGCGCCTGTGCCTGGCGAACGTAAATACACTCCATGTCGTCGGGCTTCACCCGACGCACGACGCTCAGTAACTCTTGTTTACCCGCTTGTTCAAGGGCTACCTCGAGCTCGAACGTCATGTCAAAGTGGTCTTCAATGGGCCGCTTATGACGGCCGGTCACGAAGATCATTTCCCGCACGCCAGCAGCGTAAGCTTCCTCGACCGCGTACTGGATCAGGGGCTTGTCGACCACCGGCAGCATCTCTTTGGGCTGGGCCTTGGTGGCCGGCAAGAAGCGGGTGCCCAGGCCGGCGACGGGGAAAATGGCCTTGTTGACCAACATACGCATCAAATAAAAGACTGTTGGGGCGTGGATGGGGGATTCTGGCACGGCGGTTCGGGCGCGCGGCTCCGCGAATGAGCGGGATTTCGCATGGACATCCTGATCGTCGAGCCGCTCGAACCCGAAGTCATGCACTGGCTCGTCGCGCGGCACGCCGTGCGCTACGCGCCCGACCTCGCACGCGACCCCCGGGCGTTTCGCCAGGCGCTGTTCAACGTGCGCGCGATGATCATTCCGCCGGCGGTGGCGGTCGATGCGCAGGTGTTGCACTACGCGCCGGTGCTGCGCGCGGTGGGCCGCCTGAGTTCGGGGGCCGAGAACATCGACACCGACGCCTGCGCGCGTGCCGGGGTCGAGGTGGTGCGCCCGGTCAACGCCAGCGCCGCTGCCGAGGCCGAGTTCATGATCGGCGCGCTGTTGCAGATGCTGCGCCGCGTGCCGGTGCTGAGCGCCGAGGGGTTGCTGGTCGGCCGCGAACTCGGCGGCGCCACCGTCGGCCTGGTGGGCATGACGCCGGCGGCGCGGCCGCTGGCGCAACTGCTCGGCGCGTTCGGCTCGCGCGTCGTCGGCTACGACCCGGCGGTGCACGTCTCCGACGGGCTGTGGAACCGCTGGAAGGTCGAGCCGCTGGGGCTGCGCGAGCTGATGGAGCAGTCCGACGCGGTGTGCGTGATGCTGACCTACTTCTCGCGCTATCACGGGCTGCTCGGCGATCGTTTCCTGCCGTCGTGCAAACCCAACCAGGTGCTGGTGTCGATCGCGCACTCGAGCCTGTTCGACGAGATGGCGCTGGCCGAGGTGCTCGGCTCGGGCCGCATGGCCGCGGCCTGGTTCGACAGCCTCGAGCCCGGCATGCTCGACCCGGGCCGGCCGCTGCACGACGTGGACACGCTGCAGGTGACGCCGCGCGTGGCCAGCACGACGCGCGAGTCGCGCATCCGCAGCGCCTGGGCGGTGGCGCGGCGCATCGACGAGCTGCTGTCGGCGACGCCGGCGCGCGGCGAATTCAGGCCGACTGCGCCAGACGACCCCGTTGATCTTCGAGCCGGCGAAGCGCCTGCCTGAAATCGGCCACGCGCGCGCGCTCCTGCGCGACCACCGCGGCCGGTGCGCGCTGCACGAAGCTCGGGTTGGCGAGCTTGCCTTCGGCCCTGCCGATCTCGCCTTGCAGCCGTTCGATCTCCTTGCCGATGCGCGCGCGCTCGGCGGCGACGTCCACCGGCACCACCAGCGCGAGCTTGGTGGCGCCGGCCAGCGCAACCGGCGCGTGCGCCGCGGCAGCCGCAAAGGCCGCGTCGTCGCCGAAGGTCTTCACCTCGGACACCCGCCCCATCACCGAGCGCAGCAGCGCGGCCGATTCGTCGACGAACGCGGTGTCGCCCACCGCGTAGAGCGGCACCCTTTGCCCCGGCGACAGGTTCATCTCGCTGCGCAGGCCGCGCACCGCGGTGACCAGCCCTTTGAGCTTGCCGACCCAGTCATCGGCCGCGGGGTCGACCTTGTGCAACTCGGCCTGCGGATAGCGCGCGGTGGCGATGGTGTCGCTCGCGCCTGCAGTGCGCCGGCCGGCCACCACCGAGACGCGATCCCACAGCTCGGCCGTGATGAACGGCGCCAGCGGGTGCAGCAGGCGCAGCACGGCCTCGAGCACGCCGATCAGCGCGCGCCGCGTCGCGCGCTGCTCGCTCGGGCCGCCGGCGGCGAGCTGCACCTTGGCGATCTCCAGGTACCAATCGCAGTACTCGTCCCACACGAACTGGTAGATCGCGTTGGCCACGTGGTCGAGGCGGTACCCGGCAAAGCCCTCGGCCACCGCTGATTCCACGCGCTGCAACTCGCCGACGATCCAGCGGTCGGCCATCGAGGGGCGCGGATCATCCGAACCATCGTCCCGACCCTCGCAATTCATCAGCACGAACTTGGTCGCGTTCCAGAGCTTGTTGCAGAAATTGCGATATCCCTCGCAACGCTTGCTGTCGAAATTGATGTTGCGCCCGAGCGAGGCCAGCGCCGCGAAGGTGAAGCGCAGCGCATCGGCGCCGTAGCCCGGGATGCCCTGCGGGAACTCCTTCTTCGTGGCCTCGCGGATCGCCGGCGCGGTCTCGGGCTTGCGCAGCCCGGTGACGCGCTTGTCGAGCAGCGGCTGCAGCGCGATGCCGTCGATCAGGTCGACCGGGTCGAGCACGTTGCCTTCGCTCTTGCTCATCTTGTGGCCGTGCGAGTCGCGCACCAGGCCGTGGATGTAGACGTGCCTGAACGGCACCTTGCCGGTGAAGTAGGTCGTCATCATGATCATGCGAGCGACCCAGAAGAAGATGATGTCGTAGCCGGTGACGAGCACGCTGGAAGGCAGGAACAGATCCTGCTCGATCGTCTGCGCCGGCCAGCCGAGCGTCGAGAAAGGCACCAGCGCCGAGCTGTACCAGGTGTCGAGCACATCCTCGTCGCGCGTCAGTTCGCCGGTGTAGCCGGCGGCGGTGGCGCGCGCGCGCGCTTCGTCTTCGCTGCGGCCGACGAAGAGTTCGCCGTTCGAGCCGTACCACGCCGGGATCTGGTGGCCCCACCACAGCTGGCGCGAGATGCACCAGTCCTGGATGTTGTGCATCCACTGGTTGTAGGTATTGACCCATTGCTCGGGGTAGAACCTGACCTCGCCGCGCTCGACGACCTGGATCGCCTTGGCGGCGATCGAAGTCCCATCCGCACCCGGCCTGGTCATCGCGACGAACCATTGGTCGGTGAGCATCGGTTCGACGATCTGGCCGGTGCGCTCGCAGCGCGGCACGGTCAGCTTGTGCTTGCGTGTTTCCTCGAGCAGACCCTGCGCCTGGAGATCGGCGACGATCTTCTTGCGCGCCGCGAAGCGATCGAGGCCGCGATACGCCGCGGGTGCGTTGTCGTTCAGCGTGGCGTCGAGGTTCAGCACGCCGATCACCGGCAGGTGATGGCGCTGGCCCACCGCGTAGTCGTTGTGGTCGTGCGCCGGCGTCACCTTGACCACGCCGGTGCCGAACTCGCGGTCGACGTAGGCATCGGCGATCACCGGGATCTCGCGCCCGGTGAGCGGCAATTGCACCTTCGAGCCGACGAGCCCTGCATAGCGCTCGTCGTCGGGGTGCACCATCACCGCGGTGTCGCCGAGCATCGTCTCGGGCCGCGTGGTCGCCACGGTGAGATGCCCCTGCGCGCCGACCATCGGATAGCGGATCAGCCACAGCGATCCGTCTTCCTCTTCCGACACCACCTCCAGGTCGGACACCGCCGACTTCAGCACCGGGTCCCAGTTGACCAGCCGCTTGCCGCGGTAGATCAGACCCTCGTCGTACAGGCGCACGAAGGTCTCGGTGACGACGGCCGACAGCTTGTCGTCCATCGTGAAGTACTCGTGCGTCCAGCTCACGCTGTCGCCCATGCGTCGCATCTGCTGCGTGATGGTGGCGCCCGAGGTGCTCTTCCAGTCCCACACCTGGGCGACGAAGTTCTCGCGCCCCATGTCGTGGCGCGACAGCCCGGCCTCCTGCAACTGGCGCTCGACGACGATCTGCGTCGCGATGCCGGCATGGTCGGTGCCCGGCACCCACAGCGTGTTGAAGCCGCGCATGCGGTGGTAGCGCGTCAGCGCGTCCATGATCGTCTGGTTGAACGCGTGCCCCATGTGCAGCGTGCCGGTCACGTTCGGCGGCGGCAACTGGATGCAGAACGACGGCCTGGCCGGGTCGAGCGTGGGTGCGTAGACGCCGCTGCGTTCCCACAATGGCGCCCAGCGCGCCTCGATCGCGGCGGGTTCGAACGCCTTGGCAAGTGGATCTGACATTGGCATGAGCGAGCCGCGGCTCGCGTCGTACCGACGCGAGTCGAAGTGCTGCTGAAGGGAGCCGCGATTGTAGGTCGCGGGTGACGCGGCCCAGGGCCGGTGCTAGGCTACTTCGATTCGTGCTTCTTCGAACCATGTCGTCAATGGCCGATCCGGCGCTGGCGGTCGTCGTCCCGCTGCACAACGAAGGCGGCAACGTGCTGGCGCTCATCGAGGAGATCCAGGCCGCGTTGGAGTCGCGGCTGGAGTTCGAGGTGCTGTGTGTCGACGACGCCAGCGACGACGACACGCCGGCTCGGCTCGCCGAGGCGGCGCTGCGCTTCCCGCGCCTGCGCGTGCTGCGCCACCGGGTCCGCTGTGGCCAGAGCACGGCCATCGCGACCGGCGTGCGCCACGCGCGCGCGCCGCTGGTGGCCACGCTCGACGGCGACTGCCAGAACGACCCGGCCGACATCCCGCTGCTGCTCGCACGCCGAGCCGAGCACACCTCGTCGGCACAGCCGCTGCTGATCATCGGGTGGCGCGCGAAGCGCCACGACGGCTGGCTGCGCCGGCTGTCGTCGCGCGTGGCCAACGCGTTCCGCTCGCGCGTCCTCGGCGACGGCACGCCCGACACCGGCTGCGGGCTCAAGCTGTTCGAGCGCGACGTCTTCTTGCGGCTGCCTTTCTTCGATCACATGCACCGCTTCATGCCGGCACTGGTGCAGCGGGAGGGCGGGCGAGTGCTGTCGGTCCCGGTTCGCCACCGGCCGCGCCGCAGCGGTCGATCCCACTACGGGGTGTGGAACCGCGCCTGGGTCGGCCTGGTCGACGTGGCCGGGGTCAGCTGGCTGCGGCGCCGCATGCGACAAACCAACGTGATTGCGCTGGTCGACGACACGCGGCGGCACGACGCCCTCTGAGGTGTCGCTGAGCGCGTCGGCTGCGA
>DASURM010000153.1:0-4485 GCA_036280035.1 Burkholderiaceae bacterium
GGATGAGCGCGTCGGTGGACGCGTTGAAGATCTCCCGGTACTGCGCCTCGCTCGCGCGCAGCAGCTCCTCCTCGGTCTTGCGCGCCGTCACGTCGCGCGTGATGGCGAGCACGTGCGGCTCGCCGCGGTGCGTGAACGGGATCACGTGCACCTCGGTCGGGATCAGGGTGCCGTCTCTGCACATCGTCTCGCGGACGGCACTGCAGGTCTCGCCGGCCAACGCGCGGCGAACGAGGTCGCGGCGCGGCCCCGAGTACGCATCGCCCTCGTCCGGCCGGCCCCAGCCGCGGCCGACTGCCTCGTCGCGCGTCCAGCCGAAGACGCGCTCGTACGCCGGGTTGACGTCGACGCGGCGATACTGGCTGTCCCACAGGATCAGCGGGTCGGCCGAGGCGTCGAAGATCGCGTGGTAGCTGGCCTCGGAACTGCGCAGCGCTTCTTGTGCGCGCCGTTGCTCGATCTCGGCGCCGATGCGCCCGGCGAAGATCTTCAGCAGGGCCTCGGCGAGCCTGGCGTCGGCGATCGGTTGGCGGTCCATCGCCACCAGCAGACCCAGCGTGGCACCGCGGCTGGAGACCAGCGGGAACGCCGCGTACGAGTCCATTCCCTGCTCGGCCAACAGGGCGCCGGAGGGAAACTCGCTCGACACGCCGCGGGCAACGTGGCGGAACCCGCGGCCGACCACCTGCGCGCAGGGCGAGCCTTCGAGCGCGTAGTCGAAGCTCGGCAGCGGCGCGCCGTCGAGCACCCCCGCCAGCGTGCGCAGCTCGCTGCGCGCGGCGTCAGTGAAGACGGCGACGAACGCGGTCGCAACCTGCAGGATTCCGGCCAGGTCGCCCACCAGTTGGGCGAACACGGCATCGCCGCCCGGCCGCGACACCGCGAGCGCCGCGCGGTACATCGCCTGTGCCGCGCCGTCCCAGGCCGGTGCGGTCTCGATCGGGCCCGGATCGCGCACGTCCATGGGCCGCAGTCTAGGCGCGGGTTCGCGCGTGTGTGCGCCGATTGCCGCACCGATACCCGAGCGATACATGACCGATACATCGCACGCCGGCCGGCAACCACGGCGCGACACGTGATGCTCGGCCCGACATCGGCGCGATACCGGGCGCGGCCAGAGTCGGTGCGTCGGCCTCGGTCGAGGCCGGAGCCAGGAGCCATCGATGTCCGAGATCCATCCCTTCCACTCGCGCGGCACCGCACGCCCGCGTCTGATCTGCCTGCACTGCAGCGGCGGCGCCGGCCGCCCCTGGCAGCAATGGATCGCGCCGTTCGCCGAACGCTTCGAGGTGCACGCCCCGAGCCTGCTGGGTTACGCCGGGGCCGCGCCTTGGTCGATCGGCACGCCGGTGTCGCTCGATGCCGAAGCGCAGGCGCTGGCTGCGCTGCTGCAGCGCGAGCGCGTGCACCTGTTCGGTCACTCCTATGGTGGGGCGGTGGCGCTGCAGATGGCGCTGCGCTGGCCCGAGCGGGTTCGAACCCTCACGTTGTACGAACCGTCGCGCTTCGCGCTGCTGCTCGGTCGCACGGCGTCGCGCGAAGCCGGCGAAGCCATCGCCGGGGTCGGCCGGCGCATCGGCATGGAGGTGCTGTCGGGTCGCCTCGACGCGGCGGCGCAGCGCTTCGTCGACTACTGGTGCGGCGACGGCGCCTGGGCGCAACTGGGCGACGGCGCGCGCGGCGCGGTGAGCGCGCGCATGCCGAAGGTGCAGGCCGACTTCGAGGCGCTCTTTGCCGACCGCGTGCCGGCCGCTGCGTACCGCGCGCTGGCGATGCCGGTGCAGCTGATCGGCGGCAGCCGCTCGCCGTTGCCTTCGCGCCAGGTGCTCGACGTGCTGGCCACGCATCTGCCGAACGCCGAGCGCACGACCCTGGCTGGCCTCGGCCACATGGGCCCTCTGGACGCACCGGCGCGGGTGCGCGCCGCGCTGACGCACCTGGCGGTGGGCGAGTTGGCGCAGGCGGCGTGACGCGACGCGCAGCGGCTCGGCGGGCGCCGGGCTTGTCGGACGCCTGCGCTCGACGCGTCGCGGGCACTCAGCCGACCCAGCCCGCGAGGTCGTTCTTCAACTGCTGCAGGTCGGCGCTGCGCGTGTACATCATGTGGCCGGCGTCGTAGTAGCGGTGCGTCACGCGCTCCAGCACGTCGGCCGGAGCGTCGAGCTGCGCCAGCGACCAGTCGCTCGCGCTGTAAGGCGTGCCGAGGTCGTAGCGGCCGCTGGCCACCAGCACGCGCAGGTGCGGGTTGCGCCGCAGCGCGCGCGCCAGCTCGGCGCTGGTGCTGGCGAAGGCGTTGCCCTTGGCCTCGCCGCGGTTCCAGTTCCAGCCCTTGTTGACCTCGAAGTTCAGCACTTCGTAGCGGGTGTCGCCGCCCAGCTCGAGCTGCGCGAAGTACGCCATCGCGGCCATCGTGTACGGCGCGTTCAGCGCCTCGATGCCGGGGTCGAACTCCCAGGTCCGCGTGCGGCTGGCGGCCATCGGGCCGGTGACGCGCGCCTCCAGGCGGCCGACGATGCGGCCGGAATCGCGCAGCAGTTCGAAGAAGAAGGTCTCGTCGGCGATGCGCAGGTTCTTCTCGGCCACCAGCGCGCGCGGCAGGCCGGTGAGTTCGGCCAGCCGCTTCTCGATGCGCGTGCGCGCGCGGCCGTCGAGCCGCGCCCCGGCGTGCAGCGCGCCCAGGTACTCCTCGTGCACGAACGCCTCGGCCGCCTCGCGCGCCGCCTGCGGCGACGCCGCCAGCGGCCCGGCGAGGCGGCCGTGGAACTGCGCCGCGTTGGCGAACGCCGGCAGGAACAGCGCATACGGCAGGTCGTTGCCGGGGGCGAACACCAGCGCCTGCAGGTCCATCGCGCACGACACCAGGATCAGCCCCTGCAGCGCCACGCCGAGCGCATGCAGCTTGTCGGCGATGGCCGCGCCGCGCGTGGTGCCGTAGCTCTCGCCGGCCAGGTAGAGCGGGCAGCCGAAGCGCCTGTGCCGCGCCAGCCAGACTCGCACCACCTCGGCCAGCGCGTCGGCGTCGCCGTCGACGCTGAACAGCTTCTTGCGCGCGTCGTCGTTGAGCGCGATCGAGTAGCCGGTGTGCGGCGGGTCGACGAACACCAGGTCGAAGTGTTCGAGCCAGGTCAGCGGGTTGTCCTGCACCGCATACGGCGCCGCGGGCATCGTGCCGTCGTCGTGGATCGCCACCCGCTTGGGGCCGAGCGCCCCGAGGTGCAGCCACACCGACGCCGACCCGGGCCCGCCGTTGAAGGCAAAGCACAGCGGCCGCGGCGTCGCGCTGGCCACGGTGTAGGCGACGCAGAACACCGCCGCTCGCGGCTCGCCGCGCTGCGCATCGACGCCGCCCGCGGTCAGCGGCATGAAGCCGGCGTTCAGCTCGTAGTCGATCTGCCGGCCACTGGCCAGCGTGACGTGGCCGGTGGCGACCACCGGCGAGCGCGCCAGCAGCTTGTCGAGCGTCTCGCGCTGGCGTTTGTCGACGTCGCCATCGGGTTTGGCGGCAGGGGTCGGGGTATCGCTCATGAGTGCCGTTCGTGCGGTCAGGCCGGATCGCCCGCCAGCCAGTGACCGTAGCGCACGAGGTCGACGTTGCCGCCGCTGAGGATCACGCCGACGCGCTGCCCGCGCAAGTCCACCACTCGCTCGAGCGCGGCTGCGGCAGCCAGGCAGCCGGTGGGCTCGACCACCAGCTTCATGTGTTCGGCGAAGAAGCGCATCGCCGCGATCAGCTGGGCATCGCCGACGGTCAGCATGCCGCGCACGCATTGGCGGATCACCGCGAAGGTCAACTTGCCCGGCGCCTGCGTCTGTGCGCCGTCGGCGATGGTATCGGGCACGTCGATGCGAACGATCTCGCCGCGCGCGACGCTTTGCTGCACGTCGTTGCCCGCTGCCGGTTCGACGCCGTAGACGGCGATGCCGGGCTGCAACCCCAGCGCCGCCACCGCGCTGCCCGAGATCAGCCCGCCGCCGCCCACGCACACCAGCAGCGCGTCGAGCGGGCCCGCCTCCTGCAGCAGCTCGAGCGCGGCGGTGCCCTGCCCGGCCATCACGTGCGGATGGTCGAACGGCGGAATCAACGTCATGCCGCGTTCGGCGGCGATGCGCGAGCCGATCGCCTCGCGATCCTCGCGCCAGCGGTCGTACAGCACCACCTCGCTGCCGCGCTGCCCCTGCTGGTAGGCGCGCGTGGCCGCCAGCTTGCCCGCCGGCGCATCGTTCGGCATCACCAGCACCGACGGCATGCCGAGCAGCCGCGCGGCCAGCGCGATCGCCTGCGCGTGGTTGCCCGACGAGAACGCGATCACGCCGGCGCGCCGCTGCCCGGGCGTGAACTGCGCCAGCGCGTTGTACGCGCCGCGGAACTTGAACGCGCCGACTCGCTGCAGGTTCTCGCACTTGAAGAACAGCTTCGCCCCGGCGCGCTCGTCGGCCAGGCGCGAGGTCAGCACCGGCGTCTTGTGCGCGACGCCGGCCAGGCGG
>DASURM010000154.1:0-9391 GCA_036280035.1 Burkholderiaceae bacterium
ACGCCGCGGCCGAGATGCTGCGGCGCGAACACTTCGAGGGCGGCATCACGCTGCTCAGCGCCGACGACTCGCTGCCTTGCGACCGGCCCAACCTGTCGAAGAACTACCTCGCCGGCAGCGCGCCCGAAGAATGGATTCCGCTGCGCCCGGCCGAGTTCTACCGCGATCAGCGCATCGAGCTGAAGCTCGGCGCGCGCGTCGCAGCGATCGACCCGGCGGCGCGGCAGGTGGTGCTCGCCGACGGCAGCCGGCACGGCTGGGACGCGCTGCTGCTGGCCACCGGCGCCGATCCGATCCGACTCGACCTGCCCGGGGCCACGCTGCCGCACGTGCACCTGCTGCGCACGCTCGCCGACAGCCGCGCGCTGGTCGCCGCCGCGCGGCCGGGCACGCGCGCGGTGGTCGTCGGCTCGAGCTTCATCGGCCTCGAAGTGGCGGCGTCGCTGCGTGCGCGCGACGTCGCGGTGCAGGTGGTCAGCCTCGACGCGGTGCCGATGATCCGGGTGCTCGGCGACGAGGTCGGCGGCTTCGTGCGCCGCCTGCACGAGCAGCACGGCGTGGTGTTCCACCTCGGCACCGCGCCGGCGCGAATCGACGAGCGCAACGTGACGCTGCGCAACGGCACGACGATCGCGGCCGATTTCGTGGTGATCGGGGTCGGCGTGCGGCCGGCGCTCGCGCTGGCAGAAGCCGCAGGCTTGGCGATCGACCGCGGCGTCAGCGTCGACGAGTATCTGCAGACCAGCGTGCCGGGCATCTACGCCGCCGGCGACATCGCGCGCTGGCCCGACCGCGCCAGCGGCCAGCGCATCCGCGTCGAGCACTGGGTGGTCGCGCAGCGCCAGGGGCAGACCGCCGCACGCAACATGCTCGGCGCACGCGAGCGCTTCGACGCGGTGCCGTTCTTCTGGACCGAGCAGTACGACTTCGTGCTCGCCTACACCGGCCACGCCGAGCGCTTCGACCGCGTCGAGATCGACGGCAATCTCGAAGCGCGCGACTGCACCGTCGGCTACCTCGCCGGCGGCCGCAGGCTCGCGGTGGCGACGATCGGCCGCGACCTGCAGTCGCTGCGCACCGAGGTCGACTTCGAACGGGCGATCGCGAAGGCGGCGGCGTGACCCGCGCACGCGAGCAGCGGTTCGAGGTCGGCGACCATGTGCGCTGGAACTCCGAGGCCGGCTGGGTGAGCGGCACCATCATCAAGGTGCACACGAGCGACTTCGACTACAAGGGTCACACCCACCGCGCCAGCGACGACTCGCCGCAGTACGAGATCAAGAGCGACAAGACGGAACACATCGCGGCGCACCGGGGCGCGGTGCTGCAGCGGGTTGCGCGCACCCGCTGATCGAGGGTACCGGCGCCCTTCGGGCCGGCGCTGCTGTCGGCCGCGCCGCTGGCGGCTGCGCCCGGCCGCCGAAGTCAGCCGTTGACGATCGCGCCAGCGACGATCGCCGCGTCGAGCGCGATCCAACCGATGCAGGCGAGGTAGATCGTCTTGTCGCGCTTGCGCAGGCCGTAGACGAACCACAGGCAGGCGGAGAATAGGTACGCGCCCCACGACAGCAGCGAAACGCCGGCGGCGTCGCCGCCGACCCAGACCGCGAGCACCTGCGGCACCGTCATCAGCATCGTGACCACGGACAACGCACGCAGGAACTTCTCGAGCGCGTCGGGTGAGGCGGGCGCCACGGCGGCGCAGTCGGCGGGCAGCATCGTCATCGTTCGGTCTCCTTCGACCCCGATGCTGCACCGAGCGGCGGACGGCTTCAACCCGTGCGCCGGCTATACGACCCGCAACGCCAGGCCCCACGGCACTGGCGCTTCGCCGAGCCGCTGAGCGGCACTCCGGCCGCCCTAGTAGCCGAAGAACTCTTCGCTGATGACGTCGTCGGCGCCGGCCGCGGCCAGCATGGTCTTCATCGCCGCCACCATCGCCGGCGGGCCGGCGACGTAGTACACCGGCGCCGCCGCGTCGGCGGTGAAGCTCGCGAGCGTCTGCGCGCCGACCATGCCTTCGGTGTCGGTCATCACCGCGCGCAACCGAAAACGTTCGTGCGCGCGCGCGAGCGCTTCGAGCTCGGACAGGAAGGCTGCGTGCTCGCGGCGCCGGTTGGAGTACAGAAGGTACAGCCGGTGCACCGATCCCTCGTGCAGCGCCTGGTTCACGATGCTCCTGAACGGCGTGATGCCGATGCCGCCGGCGATGAACACCGCGGCGCGAGTCGAGTCCTCGTGCAGCGTCATGGTGCCGACAGGACCGACGAGCTTCAAGCGTGCGCCCGGCGGCAAGGCCCCGAGCGCGCGCTTGAATGCGCTGCCCTCGCGCATGCGCGTGGCGACGACGAGGTCGTCCTCGTACGGCGCGCTCGCAAGCGAGAACACCCGGCGCGCGCTGTTCGGATCGGCTGGCGGATCGATCAGGGCAAAGTTGCCTGCCTGCCCGGCCCGATACGAGAAGCCGGCCGGCTTCTCGAAGCGAAACGCCAGCGTGGCTTGCGCCACCTCCTCATGGCCCTCGAGGACGATTTCGTAGCGCGCCATGCTAGTACGTCCGGATCTCCAGGAAATCGGCGCCTTTCGCCTCGTGGCGCTCGCCGTCCTCGTCGTACCAGTAGAGCTTGCCCGGCTCCTCGCCGGCCGTCAGATTGTGCGAGCCGTCGCAGAACGGCTGATTGCCCGACAGGCCGCAGCGGCACAGCCACTGCTCCTTGCCGTCGATGGTGTAGGCGGCGGGTCCGCTCGCTGTGCGCTTCACGAGGCGTGCCATGGTGTTCTCCTAGTGTTGATCATCGGGGTGTCAGTCGACGTGTGGCCGCAGCGCGGCGGGGATGTGCTGCCTGGCGAGCCCGCCTTTGTCCAGCCAGGCGCGGGTCTGCGTCGCGGCTCGCTCGATCAGTTCGCCGGCCCGCGAGAAGTCGTAGGCAGAGACAGCCAACGGGCACAGCGGCGGAACGGTGACGATCTCCGCCTTGCCGCGGCTGCGCTCGAGGTCGGCGACGAGCTGGTGCGCAATCAGCAGCGTGATGGCATGCAGCGCGGTGGCGATCGCGCCACGCGGCGGCGCCTCGAGTGCGCAGGCGAAGCCGCTCGGCAGCACCACGATGCGCGCGGCGCCGAGATCGAGGGCGACCTGGACCGGGGTGTTGCTCGCCACCGCGCCGTCGACCAGCAGGTTGCCGTCGATGCGCACCGGCGGAAAGGCCCCGGGAATCGAGCAGCTCGCCAGCACCGCGTCGACCACCGCTCCGCTCGAGAGCCGCATCAGGTTGCCGCTGAGCAGATCGGTCGCCACCACGTGCAGCGGCACCGGCGCGCGCTCCAGATCGTGATACGGCAGGTGCTGCTCGAGCAGCCGGCGCAGCCCGCCCGGGTCGACGAGCGGCGCTTGCCGAGCAATGCTGCCCGCGAGCGTACGCCACGTGATCGGAAACACCTGCCGGCGCCGCAGGCCGCGCCAGATGGCTTCGAGGCGCTCGACGCCGGCAAAGTCGGGTGACCCAACAAGGTAGGCCCCGTTGATGGCACCGACCGACGAGCCGACCACGAGATCGGGCATCAAGCCATGCGCCATCAGCTCGCGCAGCATCCCGACCTGCACCGCGCCGAAGCTGCCGCCGCCCGCGAGCACGAAAGCCGTCTTCATGTGCCTCGATTGCCCTCGCAATCAGCAACTCGCACGCGCACGACTGTACCGCGCGGCGGACGACGGGGTCGCCGTGGACGCCGACCACACCGCCGTGGCTGTCTGCAGACGGCGTCAACGCCGGCTGCCGAGCAGCGCCAGAAACTCCCTGCGCAGGCTTGCATCGGTCAGGAACTTTCCCCGCATCACCGAGTTCGTCATCGCCGATTCGTCGTCCCTAACGCCGCGCCAGTGCATGCAGAAGTGGTCGGCCTCCATCACGATGGCCAGTCCGTCGGGCCGGACGCGACGCTCCAGCTCGTCGGCCAGCATCGTCACCGCTTCTTCCTGTATCTGCGGCCGGCTCATGATCCAGTCGCACAGGCGCGCGTACTTCGACAGCCCGATCAGGTTGCTCCGAGCGTTCGGCAGCACGCCGATCCACACCCTGCCGAGGATGGGACACAGGTGATGCGAGCAGGCCGAGCGCACTTTCACCGGACCGATGATCATCAGCTCGTTCAGCCGCCCGATGTTCGGAAACTCGGTGACGCGCGGAGCCGCCGAGTAGCGGCCACGAAACACCTCGTCGACGAACATGCGCGCCACGCGCTTGGCCGTGCCGCGGGTGTTGTGGTCGCTGTCGGTGTCGATGACCAGCGCGCCCAGCAGGTGCTGCAGATGCTGCTCGACCTCGACGCGCAGTTGGTCGAGTTCGCCGGGCTGCAGGTGCGCCGAGATGCTGTCGTTGGCGTGAAAGCGGCACCCGCAACGCACCAGCCGCTCGCGGATGCGCTGCGACACCGGCCCGACGGCCGGCGGCGGCGCGAACGCGGCATCGAGATCGCGGCGCATCGCTACAGCGACTTCAGGTACGCAGCGAGGTCGGCCTTCTGTTGAGCCGTCAGGCCGAGCGAACGCTTGCTGTTGTAGACCTCATCGACCTTCAGCCCGACCGACAGCGCTGTCGTCGGCTCCACCGCGGCGGCGATCGCGCCCGCGATCCGCTGCCTGCGCGGAACGCGCCCCCACCGCTGTCGCTGCGAGCCAGGGGGCCGCGGTTCGGTGCCGATGTCGGTGGCGCGGTTCTCGTCGTGCACGGGCATCTCCTCGAGGCAATCGGTTGGGTGCACAGCGTTGGATGTCGCTCGCCACCAAAACGTGCCAACTTTTCGATAGCCCGCGCCCACTGCGCCTGGCGCGACGCACCGTCGCCTGCGGATAGGAGGCGAGTTCGACGCGCTACGGCGCGCTCTCGCCGCGCTGGTGCGGGGCTGAGGTGGCGCAGCGGGTCACATGGCGTACTCGACCGAGCCGGTCGCCCGCCAAGCACGAGCGACCCTGTCCGCGCGACTCGACCGTGCGAGGCGGGATCGACAGAACCCTCTGCTGTGGGCTACGAACGGGAGGACGCCCGCTCGTCTGCAAGCCTGGCCAGCACGCTGGCAACGATGCGGTCGCAGCGCCCGCCGGCGAACGAGAACGCGTCGCCGAGTGCGATGTCGACGTCGCGCGACAGACCTTCGCGCAGCAGGCCGCGCGCGCGGAAGAAGCGCGTGCGCACCGTGGCCTCGGGAATGTCGAGCACCATCGCGACCTCGTCGACCGAGAGCTCCTCGACCGCGCGCAGCATGAACACGCTGCGGAACGCCTCGGGCAGCCGGTCGATGCGCGTCTCGATCAACCGGCGCATCTCCGAGCGCATCGCCATCAGCTCGGGCTGGCGGCCGGGGTCGTCGTCCTGCGTGCGCTCGTGCGCGGGTGTCTCGTCGGGCTCCATCGTCGACTCCAGCGGAATCACCTGCGCGCCGCGCCGGCGCAAGCGGCCGAGCGCCTCGTTGATCACGATGCGCGCGAGCCAGGTCGAAAGCTTGGCGTCGGCGCGAAAGGTGTCGAGTGCGCGCCAGGCGCGCAGATACGCCTCCTGCAGCGCGTCCTCTGCCTCGGCGTCGCCGTGCAGGATGCTGCGCGCGGTGCGGAACAGCAGCCGGTTGTGGCGTCGCATGATGTGCTCGAACGCGGCGTCGTCGCCGGCAGCGGCGCGCGCCGCCAGTTCGTTGTCGGTGACCGCGGCCGAGATCGGCGCGGTGGACGCAAGCGGGGTGATGGTCTTCATCGTCGGGCCTCTGCCGGCGTTTGATGCTGCGGCCAGGCGCCGCGTTCCCGCCATTGGGCGTCCGACGCCAGGTCGGGGCGATCGCCCGGCCGGCGCGCCCCGGCGGCCTGGTCGGGGCCGGGCTTCACCGCCGCTTCGCCACCAGCGTCAGGATGTCGTAGCTCGCGACGATCTCCCCTTCCTGATTCGTCACCGCCACGTCCCACGCCACCACGCCCTGGCCCACGCCTTTGGCATCCTTGCGATTGCGGTCGATCTTGCGCTTGCAGGTCAGCCGCGCCTGGATGGTGTCGCCGATACCGACGGGCTTGACGAAGCGCAGCGTGTCGAGGCCGTAGTTGGCGAGCACCGGCCCCGGCGCCGGCGAGACGAAAAGACCCGCGGCGGCGCTGAGCACGAAGTAGCCGTGCGCGATGCGCTTGCCGAACGGGCTCTCTTTGGCGGCGATGTCGTCGAAGTGCATGTAGAAGTAGTCGCCCGAGATGCCGCCGAACGCCACGATGTCGGCCTCGCCGACGGTGCGCCGGTGCGTCAGCAGCGTGTCGCCGACCTGCAGCTCCTCGAAGTGGCGGCGGAACGGGTGCACGTCGCTCTCGCGCAGCTTGGCACCGCGCAGGTACTCGCCGGTGACCGCGGTCAGCATCGTCGGCGACCCCTGCAGCGCGGTGCGCTGCAGGTAGTGCATCACTGCGCGTACGCCTCCGAGTTCTTCGCCGCCGCCGGCGCGGCCGGGGCCGCCGTGCTTGAGCAGCGGCAGCGGGCTGCCGTGGCCGGTGGATTCGACCGCGGCCTCGCGGTCGAGCACCAGGATGCGGCCGTGCAGCGCGGCCAGTTGCGGCACCACCTGTGCGGCGATTTGCGGGCTCCTGGTCACCAGCGTGCCCACCAGGCTGCCGCGGCCGCGCGCGGCCAGTGCCATCGCTTCGTCGAGGTCGTCGTACGCCATCAGCGTGCTCACCGGGCCGAAGGCCTCGACGTCGTGCGCGGCGTGCTGCATCGCGTCCTTGGCAAGCAGCAGCGTCGGTGCGAAGAACGCGCCTTCGGCGACGCCGGTGCCGATCGGGCTGAAGCCGCTGTCGATGCCATACACGACCTCGGCACCGCGGCTCAACTCGGCCACGCGCTCGGCCACGTCGTTGGCCTGCGCGTGCGACGCCAGCGCACCCATGCGCACGCTCTCGTTCGCCGGGTCGCCGACCACCGTCTTGGCCAGCCGGTTGCGCAGCCGCTCGGCCACCGCGGTCACCTGCGCGCGCGGCACGATCGCGCGGCGGATCGCGGTGCACTTCTGGCCGGCCTTCACCGTCATCTCGCGCACCACCTCCTTGACGAAGAGGTCGAACTCCTCGTCGTCGGGGGAGACGTCGGGCGCCAGGATCGCGCAGTTCAGCGAATCGGCCTCGGCGTTGAAGGGCACCGCGTGCTTCACCAGGTTCGGGTGCACGCGTAAGCGGGCCGCGGTGTCGGCACTGCCGGTGAAGGTGACGACGTCGCTGCCGTCGAGCCGGTCGAGCAGGTCGCCGGTGCCGCCGATCACGAGCTGCAGCGCGCCTGCGGGCAGCAGGCCTGACTGATCGATCACCCTTACCAGCGCCTCGGTGAGGTAGCTGGTGGCGGTGGCCGGCTTGCCGATGCACGGCATGCCGGCCAGGAAGGTCGGCGCGAACTTCTCGAGCAGCCCCCACACCGGAAAGTTGAACGCATTGATGTGCACCGCCACGCCACGGCGCGGCACCAGGATGTGCGTGCCGGCGAAGCCGCCCTTCTTGCCCAACGGGACGGCCGGCCCCTCGTGCACCACGTTGCCCGACGGCAGGTCGTTGCCGCCGACGCCGGAATACGCGAACAGCGTGCCGCTGCCGCCCTCGATGTCGATCCAGCCGTCGTTGCGCGTGGCGCCGGTGTGCGCCGACACGGAGTACAGCTCTTCTTTGTGGTCGTTGAGATACTTGGCCAGCGCCTTCAGGATCGCCGCGCGCTGCTGGAAGTCGAGCCTCAGCAGGTTGGGCAGCCCCACGCTGCGCGCGTGGTGCAAGGCCTCGCCGAAGTCGATGGGCTCGGCGTGCGTACTCGCCACCGGCGCGCCGTTGACGGCACTGCGCAACTGCTGCGCGGGCTTGGCGCCGACCCAGCGGCCGGCGATGTAGCTTTGAAGAACGGCGGCCATGTCTCACTCCAGTGCGGAGACCAAGCCTACATCGACAGCGAACCCTCGCGAAACTCGGTCTTGTCGAGCCACACGTTCACCAGCACGGCGCTGCCCTGGCGCGCCAGCTCGCGCGCGCGCTGCAGCGCCGGGCGCACCTCGTCGGCGCGGCGCACCAGCAGGCCCTGGGCGCCGAAGCCGGCCACCACCTCATGGTAGGCGCTGCGCGCCAGCACGGTGGCCACGTCGTCGTGCAGCATCTTCACCTGCTCTCGTGCGATCTGCGTCCAGCCGGCGTCGTTGCCGACCACCGCGATCACCGGGATGCCCTGGCGGACGAAGCTGTCGAACTCGGCCAAGCTCCAGCCGCAGGCGCCGTCGCCGAAGACGATCCACACCTCGGCACCCGGACGCGCGAGCGCCGCGCCCATCGCGAAGCCGGCGCCGACGCCGAGCGTGCCGAACGCGCCGGGATCCAGCCAGCCGAGCGGCGCGCGCGGGTGCAGCACGTAGCTGGCGGTGCCGACGAAATCGCCGCCGTCGGCCACGAACACCGCGTGCTCGCCGGCCTCGGCCTCGAGCGCACGAAACAGCGCCAGCGGGTTGACGTACTCGCCGCTGGCCGCGGCCTGCGCGTCGATCTCCTGCTCGCGCGCCTGGTCGCGCGCGCGCAGCGTCGCCAGCCAGCCGCTCCAGTCGCGGTGTGCCGGCAGCGCCGCGGCCAACGCCTCGATGAACAACCCGGCGTCGCCGATGGCGGCGACATCGGGCCTGCGGTTCAGTTTCGCATCGCGCGCGCTGCGGTTGGCCGCGATCAGCGTCGCACTGCGCCGCACGTGGCGGCCGTAGTCGAGACGGAAGTCGCACGGCACGCCGGCCAGCAGCACGCAATCGGCCTCGCGCAGCGCCTGGCGGCGCGCGTGGCGCATTTGCAGCGCAGGGTCGCGCCCGAGCAGGCCGCGCGCCATGCCCGACAGATACACCGGTACGCCGAGCCGCTGCACCGCCGAAGCCAGCGCATCGGCGTGGTCGGCGCGCACCACCGCCTGGCTGCCGATCACCAGCAACGGCTGCTTCGCCTTGGCCAGCGCCTTCGCCGCGGCCTGGGTGGCGGCGTCGGCGGCGCGCGGCAGGTACACCGTCTGCACGCCCGGCACCAGCACCTCCTGGCTGCCCTCGAACATGCGCCGCGCATGGCGATTGAGGTACCAGCGCAACGCGCGCTCGGGAATCGAGTGACCCTTGCCCGCGGCCTCGGCGTACCACTGGCGGATCGACGCCTCGTCGTACAGCAGGTCGACCGGGCACTCGACGAACACCGGCCCCGGCACGCCCGAGCGCGCGAGCGCAAAGGCATCGGCCACCGCGGGCCCCAGCTCGCGCACGCGGCGCAGCTTGAAGAAGCGTTTGACGTGCGGCTCGACCAGCGGGCGCTGGTCGATGTCTTGCAGCGCGCCGCGACCCTGCAGCGCGGTGGGAGCGGCGCCGCCGAGCAGCACCA
>DASURM010000155.1:0-3500 GCA_036280035.1 Burkholderiaceae bacterium
TCGCTACCGCGCGGCGTTCCCCGAGCTGGCCGCCGAGTACGAGCGGCGCTGTCGCGGCGAGTTGCCGGCGGCGTTCGATGCGCTGTGCGCGCAGGCGCTGGCCGATGCGCGGGTCAAGGCCGAGACGGTGGCCACGCGCAAGGCCAGCCAGCTCGCTCTCGAGGTGTTGACGCGCGAGCTGCCCGAGCTGCTCGGCGGCTCGGCCGACCTCACCGGCTCGAACCTGACGCAGACCTCGAGCACGCCGCCGCTGCGCTTCGACGACGACGGCGCACCCAACGGTGGCCGCCACATCAACTACGGCGTGCGCGAGTTCGGCATGGCCGCGGTGATGAACGGCATCGCGCTGCACGGCGGCTTCATCCCGTACGGCGGCACCTTTCTCACCTTCAGCGACTACAGCCGCAACGCGCTGCGCATGGGTGCGCTGATGAAGCAGCGCGTGATCCACGTCTTCACGCACGATTCGATCGGCCTCGGCGAAGACGGCCCCACGCACCAGAGCGTCGAGCACGCGGCGGCGCTGCGGCTGATGCCCGGGCTCGAGGTCTGGCGCCCGGCCGACACCGTCGAGACCCTGGTCGCCTGGCGCTGCGCGATTGCCGAGCGCGAGCGGCCGAGCGCGCTGCTGCTGTCGCGCCAGAACCTGCCGTATTGCCCGCGCGCGTCGAGCGACGACATCGCCCGCGGCGGCTACGTGCTGGCCGAGCCGGCGGACGGGTCGGGCAAGCCGCTGCAGGCCGTGATCGTGGCCACCGGGTCCGAGGTGCACGTGGCGCTGCAGGCGCAGGCGGTGCTGGCCAGCGACGGCATCGCGGTGCGCGTGGTGTCGATGCCGTCGACCACCGTGTTCGACCGTCAGAACGCCGCCTACAAGACGCAGGTGCTGCCCGCGGGCCTGCCGCGCATCGCGGTCGAGGCCGGCGTCACCGACGGCTGGTGGAAATACGGCTGCGCCGCGGTGGTCGGGCTCGACCGCTACGGCGAGAGCGCGCCCGGCGCGCAATTGCTCGAGCATTTCGGCTTCACGGCCGCCAACGTCGCCGACACCGTGCGTTCGGTGCTGCAGCGCTGACCGGCGGCCAACGATTTCGTCTCACTGATCGGAGGTTCAAAGTCATGGCCATCAAAGTTGCGATCAACGGCTACGGCCGCATCGGGCGCAACATCCTGCGTGCGCTGTACGAGTCGGAGCGCAAGGATCTGCAGATCGTCGCCGTCAACGACCTCGGCGACGTGGCGACCAACGCACACCTCACGAAGTACGACACCGCGCACGGCCGCTTCCCCGGCACGGTGAGCACCGACGGCGATTCGCTGATCGTCAACGGCGACCGCATCAAGGTGCTGGCGCTGCGCAACCCGGCCGAGGCGCCGTGGAAGGCGCTCGGCGTCGACGTGGTGCTCGAGTGCACGGGCCTGTTCACCAGCAAGGCGAAGTCGCAGGCGCACCTGGACGCCGGCGCGAAGAAGGTGATCATCAGCGCGCCCGGCGACAAGGACGTCGACGCCACGGTGGTGTACGGCGTCAACCACGGCGTGCTGAAGGCCGCGCACACCGTGATCTCCAACGCCAGCTGCACCACCAACTGCCTGGCGCCGGTGGCCAAGGTGCTGCACGACAAGCTCGGCATCGTGTCGGGGCTGATGACCACGATCCACAGCTACACCAACGACCAGGTGCTGACCGACGTCTACCACAAGGATCTGCACCGCGCGCGCGCCGCGGCGATCAACATGATCCCCACCAAGACCGGCGCCGCCGCCGCGGTGGGGCTGGTGCTGCCCGAGCTGAACGGCAAGCTCGACGGCTTCTCGATGCGCGTGCCGACGATCAACGTCTCGGTGGTCGACCTCACCTTCGTCGCCTCGCGCAGCACGACGAAGGACGAGGTCAACGCGATCATGAAGGAAGTGTCGGCCGGTGCGCTGAAGGGCATCATCGGCTACAACACCGAGCCGCTGGTGTCGAGCGATTTCAACCACGACAGCCACAGCGCCGTGTTCGACGCACCGCAGACCCGCGTCGGCAACGGCAACCTGGTGAAGGTGCTGGTCTGGTACGACAACGAATGGGGCTTCAGCAACCGCATGCTCGACATCACGGCCGCGTGGATGGCGGCGAAGTGAGTTCCTGAACGCCCGCTGATGTCCGGCGGCTCCGATCCCCGGGGTCGGCGCGCGGGGCCGCCGACCTTACGCAGCGACACGAATGACCGGCGAACTTTCCGCTACGCTCGCTTCATGTCGATGACCGGCCGACGCGGTGTGCTTGTCGCGGCTGCGCTGCTGCTGGGCGGCTGCGAAACACTGGGCAGCAAGCTGCCGCCGGTGCCGCCGCCTGACCTGCGCGTCGTGGTGACCACCGCGGTCGAGTACCCGAGCGAGGCCGAAGCGGGCATGCGCATATCCAACCTGGCGCGCGTGCCGGTGCGCGACGTCGACACCCTGGGTGGCGGCCGCTACCGCCTGGTGCTGGTGTGCCCCGACATCGCCACCTGCCGCGCGGCGGCGCAGCGCATCGCCAACGACCGCATCTTCGCGCTCGGGGTCGACGCCGAGAACCCGAACTCGCGTCAGACGATCCCCGTCAAGCCCACGCGCGAAGCGTCGCGCTGACGGCGCGCCGGTCCCTGTTTCCTCACAGCCTCGAGCGAACACGATGACGCTGTCGCGCAACCGCCCCCGCCTTGCCAGCACCTTGTCGGCGCTCGTCGTGATGCTGCCGCTGCTGGCGGCAGCGCCGCGCGATGCCATCGCACAAACCGCTGGCACCGGCGGTGCGGCGACCCCGTCGGCCGACACGCGTCATGCCCGCGTGATCGTCAAGTACAAGGCCGGCGGCGCGCTGATGCGCGAGAGCGCGCTCGCCGCACGCAACCCCGACCGCGTGGCCGTGCAGTACGCGATGCGTCTGTCGCAGCGGCTGGGAGTTCCGCTGCGCGACGGCTTCGCGATCGCGCCGCGTACGCAGGTGCTGTTCGCACGCGACCTGTCGTCGGCCGAGCTGGTGGCGCGGCTGCGGGCCGACCCCGACGTCGAGTACGCCGAAGTCGACGAGCGCATGCACATCACGGCCGTGCCCAACGACCCGCGCTACGCGAACAACCAACCGATCATCACGCCCGCCGCCGGCCAGTGGTACCTGCGGCCGCCGACGAGCACCTTCGTGTCGGCGATCGACGCGCAGACGGCGTGGGACACCACCAAGGGCTCGCCCGCCATCGTGGTGGCGGTGCTCGACACCGGCGTGCGGCCCGACCACCCCGACCTCGCCGGCAAGCTGCTGCCGGGCTACGACTTCGTCTCGGCCGACAACGACGGCTCGTTCACGTCGGCCAACGACGGCAACGGCCGCGACGCCGATGCGTCGGACCCGGGCGACTGGGTGACCGATGCGGAAATCGGCCCCGGCGGGCCGCTCGAGGGCGAGGGGTGTGTTGCCGGCCCCAGCAGTTGGCACGGCACACAAACGGCCGCTTTGATCGGGGCGGCCACCG
>DASURM010000156.1:0-3668 GCA_036280035.1 Burkholderiaceae bacterium
TGGCTTCCGTCGTCGTGATTGGCGGCATCAGCCGCCACTGATCATTTGACGATGAGAACCGGCAGCGGGCTGTGGATCAGCACGCGCTGCGTCTCGCTGCCCAGCAGCAGTGCGGCCACACCGCGCCGGCCGTGCGAGGCCATCACGATCAGGTCGCACTGCTGGTCCTTGGCGTGGCCGAGGATCGCCTCCCACACGTGCAGCGCTTCGACCGTGTGCGCTTGGCAGGCCACACCGGCAGCCTCGGCAGCCGTCTTCACCGCTTCGACACGGCCGGCGGCGATGCGCTCCTGCGCGTCGTAGAACTCCTGCGGCGGCACCGGCTGCATCTCGGAGATCGCGCTGTACGGGAACGGCTCCTTGACGCTGATGGTGCGCAATTGCCCACCGCCGAGTTTGGCCAGCTCGATGGCCGTCTGCACCGCCTTGGCGGTGACGTCGGAGCCGTCGGTCGGGACGAGAATTCGCTGGTACATGGTCGATCTCCTGCTCGAACGCCTCCAGCGAAGTGTGCCCCGATGTCTGCGCGCCGGGAACTGCGGCCCATCAATCCAGGGGCCGCCGCCCGGCGGGTTTACCCGCGGGCGACGGGCCGGCTCGGGTCGGCGCACCACTCGCTCCACGAGCCGGGGTACAGCGCCGAGCCGGTGAGGCCGGCGTATTCCATCGCCAGCAGGTTGTGGCACGCCGTGACGCCCGAGCCGCACTGGTGCACACACGCGGTGGGCTCGCCGAACACTTCGAACGCGGCGCGCAGTTCGGTCGCCGAGCGGAAGCGTCCGTCGGGGCGCAGGTTGTCCTTGTGGAAGCGGTTGCGAGCGCCGGGGATGCGGCCGGCCACCGGATCGAGCGGCTCGACCTCGCCGCGGAAGCGCTCGGCCGAGCGCGCGTCGAGCACCGTCAGCTTGCCCAGCAACGCCAGCAGGCTCTCGGTGGGCACGCTCGGCATCGTGGCGTCGGACAGCGGGTAGGGCGCAGCCGAATCCGGCGCGGCCGCTGGCGCCGCGTCGAGCCTGCCGCCGGCGCCCAGCCAGGCGGCACGACCGCCGTCGAGCACCGCGACCTCGTCGTGGCCGAGCCAGCGCAGCATCCACCAGGCGCGCGCCGCATAGGGGCCGCCCTGGTCGTCGTAGCACACCACCGGCACACCCGGGCGCACGCCCCAGCGCGCGACGGTGGCTGCGAACACCTCGCGCGTCGGCAGCGGGTGGCGGCCGTTGCGGCCGTTGCGAGGGGCGCTGAGGTCGTTGTCGAGATCGGCGTAGCGCGCGCCCGGCAGATGGCCCTGCGCGAACGCCCGCGCGCCGGCGGCGGGGTCGGCGAGGTCGAAGCCGCAATCCAGCAGCACGCATGGCTTGGCGGCGGCCAGCAGCGCGAGCAGCGATTCGGCGGAGATCAGCGTGCGTTCGATCATGGTGTGGCTCGCCCGCTGTCCGCCTTGCGCCGCGACGGCGCAAGGGTTGCGCGGGCGCTCGGGTTACGGCGCGGCGGCGACGAGGCCCTTCATCGCCTGCCGATACCACTCGTGGAAGTGCTGCATGCCGTCTTCCATCGGGCTCTGGTAGGGGCCGACCTCGTCGTCGCCGCGCTCCATCAATGCCTTGCGGCCGGCATCCATGCGCAGCGCGATCTCGTCGTCCTCGACGCAGGTCTCCGAGTAGGCCGCCTGCTCGGCCTCGATGAACTCGCGCTCGAAGGCGGCGATCTCCTCGGGGTAGAAGAACTCCACCACGTTGAGCGTCTTCTGCGGCCCGCGCGGGAACAGGGTCGACACCACGAGCACGTGCGGGTACCACTCGACCATCACGTTGGGGTACAGCGTGAGCCAGATCGCGCCGTGCGAGGGCGGCACACCATCGCGGAACTTCATCACCGCCTCGTGCCAGCGCTGGTACACCGGCGAGCCGGCCTGCTTCAACCCATCGCGCACGCCGACGGTCTGCACCGAATGGTGCGTGCCGTAGTGCCAGCGCAGGTCGTCGCAGGTGACGAAGCGGCCGAGCCCCGGGTGGAACGGCCCGACGTGGTAGTCCTCGAGGTAGACCTCGATGAAGGTCTTCCAGTTGTAGTCGCACTCGTGCAGTTCGATCTTGTCGAGCACGTAGCCGCCGAAGTCGAACGCCTGGCGCGACTCGATGCCGCCGAGCTCGGCCGCCACGTCGAAGCCGTTGCCCTCGAACAGCAGCCCGTTCCAGCTCTGCAGCGGGTAGCTGCGCAGGTTGAGGCAGGGGTCGTGCTCGAAATGCGGTGCGCCGATCAACCGGCCATGCAGGTCGTAGGTCCAGCGGTGCAACGGGCAGACGATCTGCCCGTGCACACGGCCGCGGCTGCGCAGGATCACGGCCTGGCGGTGGCGGCAGACGTTGGAGATCAGCTCGATGCCGTCGGCCGTGCGCACCAGCGAGCGGCCTTCGCCCTCCTGGGGCAGCGCATAGTGATCTCCCACCTCGGGCACGGCCAGTTCATGGCCGATGTACCGAGGCCCGGACTGAAAGATCAGCTCCTGCTCGCGACGAAACAGTTCGGCGTCGAAGTAGCTGCTAACGGGTAGTTGGGTGCGGCTGCGCGCAAGAGCTTCGAGACTTTGGCTCAGGTCGGACATGATCCCCGGACTTTCGGAAAACCGATATCGAACCCCCGCCCGGTGGCCCCGCGGGCGGGCTTGGAAACAAAACCGGCTTCGTGGAGCCGGCTTTGCCGCTTGCGCCATTGCAAGCAGGGTCGGAATCTTACCCCGACCCGATCAGTAGAATCGGGCTCATGGGTAAAGGTTCAAGCGGCAACGAGCAAACCCCTACGGCCGAGCCCGAAAGTTACGAAAAAGCGCTCGCCGAACTCGAAGCGCTGGTTTCTGCGATGGAGGGCGCGCAACTACCGCTCGATGATCTGCTGGCCAGCTATCGTCGCGGCGCGCAGCTCTTGCAGTACTGCCGTACGCGATTGCAGGCCGTGGAACAGCAGGTCAAGGTGCTCGAGCGCGGCCAGCTCGAACCGTTCGACGGCTCCTGACCTCGCGTCGCACGGCCCGATCAGATTCGATGGACGCCTCGGAGTTCGATTCGTGGATGCGCGCCGAGCTCGACACGGTCGAGCAGGCGTTGCAGCGCTGGGTGTCGCCCGATGCGCCGGCAGGGCTCGGCGACGCCATGCGCTACGGCGTGCTCGACGGCGGCAAGCGGCTGCGGCCGCTGCTGGTGCTGGCGGCGTGCGAGGCCGCTGCCGGCGACCGCAACGCCGCGTTGCGTGCGGCGGTCGCGGTGGAACTGATCCACGCCTATTCGCTGATCCATGACGACATGCCGTGCATGGACAACGACGTGCTGCGCCGAGGCAAGCCGACGGTGCACGTGAAGTTCGGCCAGGCGCAGGCGATGCTGGCCGGCGATGCGATGCAGGCGCTGGCCTTCGAGGTGCTGACGCCGGCCACGGCCGCCGCCGACGGCTTTGCGCCCGCGTTGCAGGCGCGGCTGTGCGGCTTGCTGGCGCGCGCCGCCGGGCACGAGGGCATGGCCGGCGGCCAGGCGATCGACCTCGCCAGCATCGGTCGGCCGCTCGACGAACGGAAGCTGCGCGACATGCACCGCCGCAAGACCGGCGCGCTGCTGCAGTCCAGCGTGCTGATGGGCGCCGCCACCGGCCGCACCGAGCCCGCCGCCTGGGCCGCGCTG